>CAZMCL010000196.1:0-3991 GCA_964564375.1 uncultured Methanoregula sp.
GCGCCGGTACTTATCGCCAGCGGCAGGACGCCGAAACCGAAGGCCAGAGAGGTCATGATGATCGGGCGGAAGCGCAGTTTCGCACCCTCCAGGGTGGCGTCGATGAGCCCCATTCCCTCTTCCATGCCGCTCTTGGCGAACTGGACGATGAGGATGGCGTTCTTGGTGGTCAGACCCATGGTGGTCAAGAGACCGATCTGGAAATAGACGTCATTGGAGAGTCCCCGCATGCTTGTGGCGATGACGCCGCCGATGACCCCGAGTGGAAGGACCAGCAGGATGGAGATGGGAATGGTCCAACTCTCGTAGAGCGCCGCCAGGCACAGGAAGATCACGAAAATCGAGAAGAGGTATAAAAGAGGCGCCTGGGAGCTGGACATCTTCTCCTGATAGGACAGACCGGTCCAGTCGAAGCCTGTACCCTTCGGTAGATTTCTCACCATCTCTTCCATGGCCTGCATTGCCTCCCCCGAACTTTTCCCCGGAGCCGGTTCACCCCAGATGTTTATGGAAGGAAACCCGTTAAAGCGCTCAAGCCTCGGGGAACCGTATGTCCAGCGGCCCGAGGCGAAAGAGGAGTAGGGAACCATCGTGCCCGACACATTGCGGACATAGAGTTTCTCCAGGTCCTTGGGCAGCATGCGGTAGGGAATGTCCGCCTGGGCGTACACATGTTTCACGTTGCCGCCCTTGACAAAGTCGTTGACATAGGCGCTGCCGAAGGCAGCGGCGATTGTCCTGTGGATGGAGGTAATGGGAACCCCGAGGGCTCCGGCCTTTTCCCAGTCCACGTCGATGCGGTATTCGGGGACGTCCTCCATGCCGTTGGGCCGGACAGAGGTGACTCGTGGGTCCTTGGCCGTCATGCCGAGAAGCTGATTGCGGGCATTCATCAGGACCGCATGTCCGATACCTCCCCGGTCCAGCAGCATAAAGTCGAACCCCTTGGCAGTGCCAAGCTCGACGACTGCAGGCGGCGGAAACACGAACACCATGGCGTTGCGTATGCTCGAAAGAGCCTTTGTTGCCCTTCCCGCGATGACCTTGGCCTTCAGGTCAGGCCGGTCGCGGAGTTTCCAGTCCTTGAGTTTGATGAAGACCAAGCCGTTATTTTGCGCCCTTCCGGAAAAGCTGACACCGGAAATGACCATGCAGGATTCCACCGCTTCCTTTTCGTGCTCATTAAAATAGCGCTCGATTTTCTTCGAAACCTCCAGGGTCTGCTCCAAGGTGGAACCCTTGGGCATGATCACCTGTGAGAGCAACAGTCCCTGGTCTTCATTCGGAAGGTAGGAAGTGGGCATACGGAGGTACAGAAATCCCAATGCCGTTACGATGAGAATGAAAATGATCAGGTAACGGAGTTTTTTTGCCAGGGTGTGACCCACCAGTCCAACATATAGGCGTCTTAAACGAAAGAAAACGTGGTTAAACCATCTGAAAAAGGGACGCAGGAAAAAGATGGCATTCTCCGCCTCCTTCCCCTCTTCCACCGGCTTGAGGAGCGAGGCGCACAGAACCGGTGTCAGAATCAGGGCTACGACTACCGACAAGAGCATTGCGGAGATGATGGTCACGGAGAACTGGCGGTAGATAACGCCGGTGGAGCCGGGGAAGAAAGCCATGGGGCCGAAGACCGCCGAGAGCACAAGCCCGATGCCGATAAGGGCACTGGTGATCTGCTCCATGGACTTGGCCGTGGCTTCCTTGGGCGGAAGGCCCTCCTCGGCCATGATCCGCTCCACGTTTTCCACCACCACGATGGCGTCGTCCACCAGAAGACCAATGGCCAGCACCATGGCAAACATGGTCAGCATATTGATGGAGTATCCGAAGAATCCCAGCGTGGCAAATGTCCCCAGAATGACCACGGGCACCGCGATGGTGGGGATCAGGGTGGCCCTCATGTTGCCCAGGAAGAGCCACATGACCAGGAATACCAGGATGATCGCCTCGAAGAGGGTTTTCACCACTTCCTTGATGGCGACCTTGATGAAGGGGGTGGTGTCATAAGGATACACGACTTTCATCCCTGTGGGGAAAAACCTGCTCAGTTCCTCTATCTTCGCCTTGACGCCATCGGCGGTTTCCAGGGCATTGGCTCCGGCTGCCTGGCGGATGGACAGGCCGCCCGCAGATTTGCCGTTAAAAGCGACATCGATGTCGTAGGTCTCGGTCCCCAGTTCTGTTCGGCCGATATCTCGTACCCGTACGACGGAGCCGTCGGGATTGATGCGGATGGGGACGGCGGCAAACTCGTCAGGGGTTTTGAGCATGTTCTGGACAACGATGGAGGCGTTCAGACGCTGGCCTTTCACGGCGGGAGCACCGCCGAACTGCCCGGCGGAAACCTCCACGTTATAGGCCCTCAGCGCCATTATGACGTCTTCCATGGTCAATTGAAAATCGATGAGCCTGTCGGGGTTGATCCATATGCGCATGGCGTATCCGCTGCCGAAAATTCCCACCTCACCCACACCGGGCACCCGCGCCAGGATTTTCTCGAGGTTGGATTTTGCATAGTCCTGCAGATCGCCTCTGTCCATGCTGCCGTCTTCAGAGATGAGGCCTATGATCATCAGATAGTTCCGGGTGGATTTCCTGACGGAGATGCCCCGGTTTGTGACCACAGCGGGCAGGCTCGACATGGCGAGTTGGAGCTTGTTCTGTACCTGTGACCAGGCGAAGTCGGGATCGGTCCCGGCCTCGAAGGTCAGTTCGATGCGGGAGGCGCCGGCCGAATCGCTGGTGGCGGAAATATACAGCAGGTTGTCAAAGCCGGTCATCTTCGACTCGATGATCTGGGTAACGCTGTTTTCCACGGTCTCCGCCGAAGCGCCGGGGTAGTAAGACTCAACGGCGATGGTCGGCGGGGCGATGGGGGGGTATTGGGATATGGGCAGGTTATAGATTGCCAAGCCCCCGGTTGCCATAATAATGATGGCGATGACCCACGCGAAAACCGGACGCTCCAGAAAGAATTTCGATAGCATGGCTCTCCTCCGTCAGTTCGCCGGTGTGGTCGGTTGGTTTGTACGTTTCCCGGCAGCGTTCGATGCGCCGGCCTCGCCTTGTGATACCGCCTTCACCGTTGCGCCGGGCCGCACCTTCAGCGAGCCCTCAACGATGACTTTATCACCCGCGTCAAGGCCCGAGATCACCAACCATTGATTGCCGATGGCCCGGTCGATTTTGATCTGCCGCTGTTCGACCTTGCTTTGTGAATCCACGACCAGCGCGAGCGGCTTCCCCTTGGGATCCCGTGAAACTGCCTGCTGGGGGATGAGGATGGCGTGCTTATTGACACCTTGTTTCACTACTGCCCGAACGAACATTCCGGGCAATAGAATATTTTCGGGATTAGGAAAGACAATCCGCAGAGCAACGGTCCCGGTCGATGGCTTCACGGTTACGTCGCGGAACTGCAATGTCCCCTTCCATGAATACGTTGTACCGTCGGCCAGAATGAGTCCGACCTTCTTCTGACTTGCTCCGTTTTGATCAATCTGCCCGCTTTTCAAAAGATTCTTCAGACGCAACAGCTCTGTGGTGGATTGGGTAACGTCCACGTACATGGGATCCAGTTGTTGAATCGTTGCCAGGGGCACGGGCTGATAGGCCGTGACAATGGCGCCTTCCGTCACATTGGACCGGCCGATACGGCCTGAAATGGGGGCTGTGATCCTGGTAAATCCCCGGTTGATAAGGGCCGACTTTACCATCGCCTTCCAATACTCAATGTCGGCTTCGGTCTGTTTTAAGGCGGCGGTCGCATCATCGTAGTCCTGTCGGCTGACCGCTTTATCGGCCAGCAATTCCCGCAAGCGCTCGGCCTTCAACCGGATCGCCGACAGATTGGCCTCGGATCTGCTGAGCGCGGCCTTCGCATTGTCAAGGGACGCCTGAAAGGGAGCGGGATCGATCTGATAGAGCGCTTGGCCGGCTTTGACATCGGAGCCTTCCGTAAACAGACGCTTCTGGATGAGGCCGC
>CAZMCL010000197.1:0-3986 GCA_964564375.1 uncultured Methanoregula sp.
GTTGACTGCAGATCAACTACACTCCGGTTCAAATCCGGACCTTGGCTTTCGGAGATGTGTGTAAACACTTCGACTTGTTCGAAATGTCCGCACTCCGTTACAAAGCATCTAAAAGCAAACACGTGGTGATAGCGGCCATAGCTTTCGGGAAACACCTGGTCTCATTCCGAACCCAGAAGTTAAGCCGGAACACGTAGTATATTGTACTGAGGTACGCGAGTCCTCGGGAACTATACCAAGCTGCTATCACCTTTCCTATCTCTACACGGCATCGATTCATGTTAATTATTAACCAAGAGCGAAGCCTCTGAAATGTCATCATGTCCTTCAAGGGACAGCACCAGGTTCATGACCTGCATGACACGTAATCAAAATATTGTGGCGATAGCGGCCATAGCTTTCGGGAAACACCTGGTCTCATTCCGAACCCAGAAGTTAAGCCGGAACACGTAGTATATTGTACTGAGGTACGCGAGTCCTCGGGAACTATACCAAGCTGCTATCGTCTTTCCTTCTTACATGGTCTTCTTGTGCAATGTTATATGAAAGAGCAAACGCTCTCTTCATGTCTTTGTATCGTTTCCACTGATACCGGCAGGTCCGCGGCCTTGGGTAACCGTATTAAAATATTGGGGATATGGGAGCGCCAGTCTCCATATACGTTACCGGGTTTAGCTTGGCTCAGTCTCAATCTCCTAAAAAATCCCGCACAACCGCTGCAAACTCCCCCGGGCACTGGTACATCAGCCCGTGCCCGGCGCCCGGAAACCCGACAAGCCGTGCGTTCGAAATTCCATCGGCAAGCATCCGTGAATTTACCGGCGGGATGACCATGTCATCGGTACCGGTGACGACCAGTGTTGGCGACCGGATGGACGGCAACCGGTCGTGCGATCCTGGCCACGAGAAGAAGGCCTCTGCCTGCCGGGTGGCGCTCTCCTCGCTTGTCGTCTCGGTCACCTCCGGGCAGTACTGCCATGGGTCGTGTGCCGCAAGCCAGTCTTTTGTAAAGAGGACCGAGAACATCCGGTTGGCAAGGTCGAGGCTGGTCCCGCTCTTGTCCGCAAGTGTTTCCCATACCGCCGGTTCCATCCGGACCATCTCGCCTCCCCCGCAAGTGCCGGATACCAGAATAAGCCGGTTAACCATCGCCGGCTGTTCGAGCACAAGTTCCTGCGTGACCGATGCACCCATGGAGTGCCCGAGAACGTGGGCTTGCACAATCCCCAGCGCGTCCATCAGGGCAACAGTATCTTCGGAAAAGAGCCGGATGGAGAACGGCTCGTCCGATACCGAAGAATACCCGGTGCCCCGGTGGTCGAAGATGATGACGCGGAAATGCCGTGCAAGATCCGCAAGGACCGGCGGGTTCCACATGTCCATGGTCGAGGCAAACCCGTTGACTAGTACAAGGGGATACCCGGAACCGATCTCTTTGTATGCAACCGTGATCCCGTTGACCGTGACGTTCTGTACCGGTACGGCGGCCACCTGTTCAGCAGCATCCCGGGTCTGTCGTGAAGAATGTCCCATGTATACCAGAAATTGGCAGGTGGTCACTTGTCCTTTTCGATCATCGTCCTTCCCGCCCGGCACTCCCCAACCTTTATCATACTCCCCCGCCCACCTCCCAGTTATGAGACGACTCGCCTGGTGCCTGTTTGTCATCGTTGGATTGATTGTTGTCTGCGGCTGCCTCCAGCCGGCGCCGCAACCCGCCCCGCCAGCCACGCCCGTCCCGGACACGATGCCTGCCCCGACTCACAATCCCGATGTTCCACGGCAGGTGAATTTCACCGTCACGCAGGCCGGCCCCTATCTCAATGTCACCATTGCCGGCGGCGCTGACGCTGCCGATATGGTTGCAATGGACATCAGGGTCACCAACCGTAACACCCAGAATGTCCAGCGGATCATCAACTACCCGGCCATCGGCATGCCCTACATCTTCACGTACCGGGGGGTTGCCGATGCCTCGATCGTCAACATTGTCGGGACATTCAGTGACGGGTTCCAGCAGACGGTCCTGATGTATTACGTATGAAACCACAAAACCCTCCAATATCAACCTCAAATCACCTCGTTACCCTGATACTCCGGGTCCGGCCGTCGTTTATCAGCCGGATGCGTGTCATTGCCCACGATCTGGTGGTGACGTCGCGGGCCGATGACGGGTGCCTGATCTATCTTGCCGCCGAATCGCTTGAGACGGAAGGGCTCTTCCTCATCACCTCGGCATGGCGGGACAAGGACGCGTACGAGAAACACCGGGCATCACCGTATGTTCGGGCGTTCGAGAGCCAGATCGTCCCGGAGATCCTCCGTGAACCCGCGAAGATCAGCAGCTGGCAGAAGATCGCGTAATGCAAAAAAAGATGGTTATCCGGGGTTTTATCCCCAGCCGTTCAGTTCCATGACGGCATTGCCGCCTTCCGAACTGCCGCCTTCAAACTTAATCAGTGGCTTACCTACGACAAACCAGTAGGTTCCCGTGACTCCCTCTGAGGTAAGGGTATACTTGTCGGCAACGAACGTGCCTGCCGGGACCGTGACGGTCTCAGTACCGACCTTGACTAGTCCGATATCGGACGGGATCTCATTGGGATTGTTCTGGGCCTGTCCACTCCCCGAAGTGCTGCAATCCATCTCGGTGGGCATTCCCTGCATCTGTGCTGCTCCGGCGCCCTCAAATCGCATGGAGCATTTTCCGTTTTTCGCCCACTTCATGTAGATTGTCATCTGCTGATCGCCGGTACCACTGGCGATCTTGTACTCGACCCAGTCATAATCAAAGCCGTCGAATAAATCTGACCCGCTTACGGAGCCTGATGCAGCTGCACTACCTGCTGTTGTCTGTGCTCCCCCGCTCTGTGCCCCGCCGGACGATGCGCCGCCCGATGTTGCAGGTGCTGCCGGGCTCGATCCTGTACATCCTGCGAGTGCAACGGCAATCACGACGAGCATGACTGCGATAACGCCAATCTGTGAAATCTTCATGGTAATTTCCTCACAATGTATGCTTTTCCCCGGTTTTCGCCACGGTAAAGCCATGGCTGGATTAATGGGGTACAGCGTGATACTATCTTTGAAATCCTATTAAACGGTTCCTAAAATATCCCGGGAGGAATAATTATCGATGGCCGTCTGGGGGGCCGGTCATGCCCGTGTGAAGGCTGCCAGCACTCCGCAGAGGATCAGGCACCCGCCGAGTGCGATCAGGCCATCTGCCAGCGTACCGGTGGCTGCCGCAAGATATCCCATGAGAGTCGGCCCGATGAATCCCCCGAGGTTGCCCACGGAATTGATGAGCGCGATACTGACAGCAGATGCGGCCCCGGTAAAGACCGCAGCGGGTTTTGTCCAGAACGGCCCGAAACTACAGTAGATCCCGACCGTTGCCACAACAAGCAGGATGAAGGCAATGACCGGCTGGAAGATGAGCCCGGCACCGACCAGCGCGATGCCCCCGATAAGGGGCGGGAGTGCTGTGTGCCAGTGACGCTCGCCCGTCCGGTCTGAGTGCCGGCCCCATGCGATCATGCTGACGAGTGCTATTACAAACGGGATCACCATCAGAAGCCCGATCCCGAAATTTGAAGTGGATGGGCTGAGAGCCTGGATGATCTGCGGCATCCAGAACCCGGTACCGTACAATCCGATGACGAGGGCACAATATACGAGCGCAAGGTGCCAGACGTTCCTGTCGGTGATCACGTTCCGGATCTGCGTGCCCGCACCGTTCAATCGGCGCGACTCCTCGTCCTTCCCGAGCTCCCGCGCAAGCCATTCCCGCTCGTCATCCGCAAGCCAGCGGGCATCGGCCGGCCGGTCCGTCAGGTACAGCCACGTGACGATCCCGAGCAGTACGGCCGGGATCCCTTCGAGAACGAAGAGCCAGCGCCAGCCGGCTATGCCGAACCACGCAATATTATCGAGGATCCAGGTCGAAACGGGCGCTCCGACGATATTCGAGACCGCGAGAGCTG
>CAZMCL010000198.1:0-3944 GCA_964564375.1 uncultured Methanoregula sp.
ACAATCAAAAAGACCAGTGGAATTATCAGGAACGAAAGAGGCAGGAATCCCTGGTAGATATTGGTGGCGGCAACACTGTCCATCCATTGGAACACATTGAGGACAAACGCAATACCAAAGATACTCCCGATAGCCTTGATGATAGGTCCCGGCAGGTTGAGCGGGAACGGCAGTGCGCTGAAAATATCACCGATAAGGATTATGATGGCGATAAGCAGGAGGAGCCAGAAGTTTCCGTTCAGGAATGAGACTCCCGACTGGAATATGGGATTTGATACATAATGACCAAGGATGTTTGCACAAACGATGACAATCAGGAAACAGATAATCCCGATCATCCGGGAGATAAATAACCAGCCAAACGGCTGTTTGTGACATCGTACCATGATCTTCTGCCTCAGGAATGCTGTATTCGTTTTGTCAGGCGTCCTATTTAGGTATTAACATTCAAATTGCAGGGATTTCGTCGAAAATTTTTGACGGGGATCCACTCTTTGCTACGGTTTGCAGTGATGGGGGATTTCGCTTTCACGGCTCATTCTCTATTACCTCATGCCGATGTGTCTCATCTTTTTCCATACAATAATGCAGTAAAAACTGCAACAATACACAAATTATTACAACAATGTATAAATATGTACAAAGTCGACCTGTTTACCAGAACGTTCACATAATACTGCCCGACCTCCTTCACGGGAGAGAATAGGGGCCCGAACGTATACAATCAGAATACCCGGACCACCCCCCAACACTCGGGGCGCCGGTCGATATGGTAACCAGATTATGACAACCCAAATCCCGCTCAACCTGCAGTTCCAGGAGTTTATCACGGCGGTGAAGAACCAGCCAAAACCGCTGGTAATCCCGCTCTGCGCCGAGTTGCCGCTACCGGACCTCTCACCCCTCGATCTATTCACGGGCACCCGGACCGGGTGCGGGTTCCTCCTCGAATCCATGGAGGGAAGCGAGAAACTCGCCCGGTACTCCTTTATCGGCATTGATCCGGAATTCATTGTTACCATTGGGGAGAGCGTAAGCCTGAAAGGCAACGAGCCATACATCTCCATTGCACGAGATCCTGAAGGAAAGGACCCGGTCGAAAAGATCAAATCGATCCTCTCGCGCTTCCATTATATGAACGTGAAAGCTCCCCGCTTTTTCGGGGGGATGGTCGGCTACTTTTCTTATGACTGCGTTTACTCTCTGTTTGAGAAGGTACGCAAAGGGAAAAAACCCATGGTAAAAGACGACCGGGAAGTGCCGGACGCCTGCTTCATGTTCACCAAGGACTGCATCGTCATCGATCACCGGGATGAGAAGCTGTACATCTTCTCAAGCCCGTTTTTGACGTACGACTCGAATATTGAAGGAGAATATCAAAAGTGTGTGGACCGGATCGGGACACTTGCCAATCATATCTACGGACTTGCAAAGGGAAAAAAGCCACAGCCCGGAAAGGATTTACCCCCGGCAACCTGCACACCGTTCACATCGAAGGTATCACAGGACGTGTTTGAGGGCTCCGTACAACAGGTCAAGGAACACATCGTCGCGGGCGATATATTCCAGGCAGTTCTCTCACGAAGGATGGAGTGCCAGATTGCTCACGATCCCTTTTCGGTATATGCGGCACTCCGAAAGATCAATCCGAGCCCCTATATGTATTACCTCGATTTCGGTGAGGAGAAGATCATCGGGGCAAGCCCGGAGATGCTTGTGCGGGTGGAGAAACGTCGGGTGACCACGGTTCCGATTGCCGGTACCCGCCCCCGTGGAAAAAACAGAGGAGAGGACGAGCAGTTTGCGCAGGACCTCCTCAATGATGCAAAAGAGCGCGCTGAGCATACGATGCTTGTCGATCTCGCACGAAACGATCTCGGGCGGGTCTGCCGCTTCGGGTCTGTCGAACTCAGTGAATTTATGAACATCGAGAAATTCTCTCATGTCCAGCACATCGTTTCTACGGTGAACGGGACACTGAAGGATAATCTTGACTGTTACGATGCCTTTAAATCCGCCTTCCCGGCAGGTACGGTCTCCGGGGCGCCCAAGATCCGGGCAATGCAGATTATTGATGAGCAGGAAACATCACCCCGCGGGCTCTATGCAGGTGCCGTGGGGTATATCGGCTTTGACCGGAACCTCGATTTCGCCATCGCTATCCGAACCATAATTGTACGTGACGGGACAGCCTATGTGCAGGTGGGGGCTGGTATCGTTGCCGATTCCGTACCGGCAAACGAATTTTTAGAGACCGAGAACAAGGCCGCGGCTATGATCCGGGCGATTGAGCGATCGGGAGTATGTTCATGAATGTCCTGATCGTGGACTGCTATGACAGTTTCACTTTCAACCTCTGCCAGCAGGTAGGAAAACTGGGGGAAACCCCGGTGGTCTACTCTTGTGACACGCCGCTTGCGGTGCTGCAGAAAACCGGATGCGACCGGATCATCCTCACACCGGGCCCGGGGACACCGGAAGATTCCGGGGTCTGCCGCGAGGTGCTGGAGACGATGAGCAGAACAATACCAACACTCGGGGTCTGCCTCGGTCACCAGACCATCTGCACGGCATTCGGCGGCAGGGTTGTCCGGGCATCTCACCTGATGCATGGCAAGACCTCACCGATCCTTCACGATGGTGGCGGAATCTTTGCCGGAGTTCCAACTCCGTTTATCGCAACAAGGTACCACTCGCTGGTTGCACAAAGAGAATCGCTGCCTGATGAACTGGAAGTTACAGCATCCAGTATGGATGACGGGTATGTAATGGGGGTCCGGCATAGACGGTATCCCATTGAAGGCGTCCAGTTTCACCCGGAGAGCATCCTCTCACCGGAAGGCGACCGTATTATCAGGAACTTCCTTTACCCTCTGGCGGTACCATCATGACAATCAAGGAAACAATTTCCCGGCTCATCGAGCGGCAGGACCTGAGCCCGGAGGAGGCGGGACAGATTATGGGCGATATCATGGATGGCCGCACTACGCAGCCCCAGATCGGGGCATTCCTTGCAGCTCTCCGGATGAAGGGGGAGACACCGGAAGAGATCGCCGCGTTTGCCAAGGTAATGCGCCGGCATGCGATGACCGTTACACCCGTTACCGGCAGGATGCTTGTCGATACCTGCGGTACCGGGGGTGATGGCACGCATACATTCAATATAAGCACCGCCTCGGCTCTCGTTGCGGCAGGTGCTGGTGTCCCGGTGGTTAAGCACGGGAACCGGAGCGTCAGCAGCACCTGTGGTTCTGCGGATGTGCTCGCAGAACTTGGCGTGAACCTTGCGGTGGATCCGGCGCAGCAGGCAGCGATCGTTGAACAGGCCGGTATCGCGTTCCTCTTTGCACCCAGCCATCACCCCGCCATGCGCCACGTTATGGCAGCGCGGCAGGAACTGGGGTGCAGGACCGTCTTCAATATCCTCGGGCCGCTGGCTAACCCGGCCGGGGCACAGGCACAGGTTCTCGGGGTTTATAGTCCCCGCCTTACCCTGCCGATGGCTAAAGTGCTCAGGATCCTCGGGCTCTCCCGCGCCATGGTAGTCCACGGCAGTGGCCTTGACGAGATTACCACAACAGGCGAAACACAGATCTGTGAGCTTGAGGGGAATACAATCAAGGAATATACCCTAAACCCGGCTGCATTCGGGATTAGCATTGTAAGCCTGTCAGATCTCCGTGGCGGGAACCCGCAGGAAAATGCCCGTATTATCCGCGAAATCCTTGCCGGTGAGAAGGGGGCGGGCCGGGACATTGTCCTCCTTAACGCCGGGGCGGCAATCTATGCCGGCGGGCAGGCGCGGGACCTGCATGAAGGTATCAGGAGTGCTGCAGCATCCATCGATTCCGGGAACGCACGCGCCCGGCTGGAGGCACTTGTTAGCGCAACCCGGGGTGCAGCATGATCATTGACGAGATCCTGAAACGAACAGAGAAACGGGT
>CAZMCL010000199.1:0-3919 GCA_964564375.1 uncultured Methanoregula sp.
GGACTTTGCGGTGTCGAGGAAGACGTCCCGCCAGAGACCGTACACGTCCGAGAGGACGTTTGCCTTGTCAACGGATGTGAGTTTCTTCTTCCGCTGCATTGCCATGTCGAAGGCATAAGTCTGGACCCTGCGTGAACCTTCGCGGGTGATGACTCCGATCTGGTACGCGATCTCCTCAGCATCGCTCGTCACATCGAGGCCGAACTTCACGCTGTAGATGTCGCGGACAACATCGAGCTCTATCTTCTGGTGCTTCCTGAACCGGGACCCGATCCCCACGTAGAAGTCCTCGGTGTTCTCGCGGACGACCATGAAGTCGATGTCCTCTGGCCCTTTGCCGGCCAGCGGGGTTTCCACTCCTTCAAGGAGCTTGATGGGCCGGAGGTTCACGTACTGGTCGAAGTGGAAGCGGAGGGCAAGGAGGATGCCCTTCTCCAGGATTCCGGGTTTTACCCGCTCGTCGCCGATAGCACCAAAGTAGATGGCCCTGAACTTGCCCAGCTCGTTGAGATCATCTTCAGTGAGGAGCGTGTTTGTGGCAAGGTAGCGGTCGGCCCCGATATCGAAGTCGGTCCACTCGATATCGAAATTGTACTTCTCTCCAGCGGCTTCCAGTACTTTCTTTCCCTCGTCTACGATCTCCGGGCCGATCCCGTCCCCGCCGATTGACGCTATCTTGTACATGTTGGGACCTCCTTTACGTTCTTAGCATATTCCACAAGCCCGCCGGCATCGATGATACCCTGCATGAACGGTGGTACCGGCTCGATGGCGTACCGCTTCCCGTCCGCCTCGACATATCCCTCTTTAATATCCAGGCTGATCTTCGTCCCATCAGCGATCTTGTCTGCCTCCGGGCAGACCACGGGGAGCACCCCGACATTGATCGAGTTCCGGAAGAAGATCCGGGCAAACGAGCGGGCGACCACGACTTTTACCCCGGCCCCGATGAGGGCAAGCGGCGCATGTTCGCGGGATGAGCCGCAGCCGAAATTGCGTCCCCCGACAATCACGTCGCCCTGCTTCACCTTCTTTGCAAACTCATCCCGGGTGCCCTCGAATGCATGCCTGCCGAGTTCGTCCGGGTTGTTGATGATGAGGAACCGGCCCGGGATGATGGCATCGGTGTCGATATCGTCTTCGAATTTCCAGACCCGGGCATTCTTTGCCACGGCTCCCTCCGATTCCATGACCTTCCTGACCGGTACCGTCTTCTTTCCTGCCATTGTCTATGCCTCCCTCGGGTCGGTGATCTCGCCCGTGATCGCGCTCGCCGCTGCCGTTGCCGGCGAGCAGAGATAGACCTTGCCTTCGGTGCTCCCTTGTCGGCCCTTGAAGTTCCGGTTCGAAGTGGAGAGTGAGACCTCGCCGGGCGCAATCAGCCCGAACGCCCCGCCCATGCAGGGACCGCAGCACGGCGCCTCGACAAGGGCCCCGGCTTTGACGAACTTCTCGATTAAGCCCGCTTTTAAGGTCTTGAGATACTCATCCCGGGAGGCCGGAATGATGATGACCCGGATCTTCGGGTTGAACTTCTTTTTACCGAGCACCTCTGCCGCTTCCACGAGATCCTCGAAGCGCCCGTTCGTGCAGGAGCCGATGAAGACCTGGTCTACGCGGGTTCCCGCAACCTTGCTGACGGGAACGCCGGTATCGACATTGTGGGGGACGGCCACCTGCGGTTCAAGGTCCGAGACATTGTACGACCGCCGCTCTGCAAACGTGGCGTCCTCATCGCTGTCAAGTTCGAAAGGCTTCATCTTCCGCCGGCCTTTCATGTACTCCCACGTGATCTTGTCGGGAGCAACGATACCGGCCTTGCCGCCCATCTCGATAGCCATGTTGCACAGCGTCATCCGGCCGGACATATCGAGTTTCCGCACGGTCTTTCCCGTGAACTCGATAGCCTTGTAGGTTGCCCCGTCGGCCCTGATATCGTGAGCGATTGAGAGGATCAGGTCCTTTGCCCCGACCCGTTTTGGGAATTTCCCCGATACCTCGGCACGGATCGTCTCCGGCACCCTGAAGTAGAGGGCGCCGAATTTCAAGGCAAAGCCCATGTCCGTTGACCCGATCCCGGTTGCAAATGCCCCGGTTGCCCCGTACATGCAGGTGTGTGAATCTGCCCCGACTACGATCTCACCCGGCGCTGCCCGGCCCTTCTCGATGGTCACCTGGTGGCAGACCCCCTCGTTGATATCATAGTTGTGGATGCCCTGCTCCGCGGCAAACTTCCGCATGTACACGTGGTTGTTTGCTGCCTCGATGGAATCTGCGGGGATCTGGTGGTCGAAGAGCATGATGATGGCTTGTGGGTCAAAGACCTCATTGCCGCCCATCTCGTAGAACTTCTGGATGGCAAGAGGACCGGTGATGTCGTGGATCATCGCCCCGTCAAGAGGGGCCATGACCACTTCGCCTGCCCGGACTTCGCTGCCACATTTTTGAGAAAAGATTTTCTCTACGATTGTCGCTGTCATGCTCTTATCGCCCGTACTATATGTGGTGCAGGATAATCTATCTTCGCAGTGGTGCAGGGTATTTCTATATACCGGAATGAGTCACGATTTCTGATCCTGTCACAATTCCGCAGATACTGGTGCATGATACTCAACTACCCCCGGAGCTGGTGGCAGGTTCTTCTAAATCCGGAAAAATAACTCCTGATGAGGTTCATAATGCTGACATGGACCTGCTCAAGTGCAATTTTATCGATTATGGTTTTCCTGTTTTCAAGAGGGAGTTTTTGTTTTAATAAACAAAATAACCATAAAAAATCCCAAAAAAAAAAATTGTAAATTGTGGAAAAATAAAATGACAACATTAATTTACGACCGATTCCAACAAGGGATATCCGCAGGAAATTCCTGCGATTGTTGAATCAAATAAAAAGATGGAATGGTTCATCCAGCCTTCTGACTCCGGTGAACCGGTTCCTGCCCGCAGGCATCGATTCATGGTATTTTACTATTCGTGAAGTTCCGGTCATGCCTTTCTACCTGAGACCGAGGTTGATATCACTCATGAACTCTCCAAAACGAAATGGTATGGCCGGGAGTGCGTATGCCTCCGGAGCCAGATGTCCGGTAAGCCATCCGATCATCCCAAAACTACGGGAGGCAGCCGGACCATGAAAAAAATATTCCTGATCCTTGCAGTCATCTGCCTCGTCCTTGTCGTGCCCGCGATGGCCCAGGACAACCCGTATAAGAATGCGCACAAGGTCACTCCTTATGATGTTGCCATCAATATCGAATCCGATACGGTGAAATTAAGTGAGACATCCGATGTAATATTCAATGGTGCGGAGTACACGCATAAAATCGGCCGGGTTTCAGTTAAAATGAAACCGCTGATCAAGGGGCTTAATGAGAAGAAGGATGTGAAGGGAAACAAGCGCACGAACGGGAAGGCAAACAAGGTCACGTACGAGGTTTACCGGGATATGATTAAGGAGCAGGTCATACTGGAATCTCCCGAAACGGTCAGCTACTCGTATGATCTCGCGCTCTCGGACTGGGTGACAATTGAACCGGACCTCTCACGACCGGAGGTCACCATGGATGCCAACAACACGGAGATCGTGTCGTACCCGTACACGAAAGATGTGACGAACTATGCGCGGGACAGCACGATCGATATCGAACGCGACGGGTGGGGCAACCTTCTGGTCACCGTCAACGGCGCCGATGTGGTTGTCATCCCAAAACCTTTTGCCATTGATACAACGGGCAAACGGTTCGAGCTGGGCTATGAGCTGGACAAGGCCGGCAGGACAATCACGATCACCGGCGATCTGTCCGGCGCGGAGTACCCAATCACAATCGATCCGAGCGAGCGTGTGAAGAACGGCGGGTTCGAGAGCGGTTCGACCGACGGGTGGGAAACAGACAGCAACCCGAAACCCACCCTGACCATC
>CAZMCL010000200.1:0-3840 GCA_964564375.1 uncultured Methanoregula sp.
TTCGGCTATACGGCGGTCGCCGAGTTTCATTATCTGCATCACGATCCCGAAGGCCGTCCGTTCAAGAACCAGGCGGAAATCGGGCAACGACTCATGGCCGCGGCGGCAAAGGCCGGCATCCTTGCGGCCCGGCAGGTGCTGGAAGCGTATATCGCCCGCGACCCTTTTTTTGCCGCAACCTACGAGCCGTATGAGCCGGATTCTGATGAGGAAATGATAGTCCGGATGGCGAATGCCGGCCGGAAGGCCGGTGTCGGGCCGATGGCAGCGGTTGCCGGCACGATCGCGTGGGCTGGTGTTGACGCAATGCGGGACGCGGGCGCCACGTTTGGCGTCATCGATAATGGGGGGGATATTGCGCTGGTTTCTGACCGGCCGGTCCGGGTGGGCGTCCACGCGGGCGGGGCAGCGCTCTCCAATAAAGTCGCGTTTGTCGTGCCTCCGCAGGAAAAGATCCTTGGCATCTGTACCTCATCGGCAACGGTCGGGCCATCGGTCTCGTTCGGCATCGCGGATGCGGTGACAGTTTTTTCACGCAATGTTTCGCTTGCTGATGCATGGGCGACTTCGATTTGTAACCGGATCCGGCCGGATGACCGGATGGTGCTTGAAGATGTTAATTCAAAAGAGGTTGACGCGATCTTCGCTGTGTTGGGTGATACGGTAATCCACTGGGGCGGGCTGCCGCCGCTCGTGGATGCAGTGGTTGACGAGCAGCTGATCAGTGCCGGGGACCGGTGAGTAATCTTTTTTCCATGAGGGCGAGATAAGTAAAGATTACTGATGAAACTCCTCAATATTATCATCATCGTTGCATGTCTTGAAAAACTGCTCCAGCACTCCTTAACGGCATTGTTTTTCGTCATCGAAGTTCCCGGAATAGGTACGCCGGATATTGGATCGACGTTCATCATCGATAATTATACAATGGCATTCCTGAATGTTGTGGTTTTTTTGCTGTTTGCGATCGGCTTATCTGGCTTTACAAGGGAAAAGCAGTGGGGGAGTTATCTCATCATCGCAATGGCAATCGCTGATATCGTGCTGGAATTTGTATTTCATTACCTGTTTTTCATCACAGTTTCGGTTATCGTATCCGCGATTCTGACAATCGCATTGCTGGAGTACCTGCGAAAGGACCCGCGTAGCAATCCAGCCAAACCATGTACTGATGAGTAAATCGCACGTAATTTATTCCCCTGTCCGATGGAGACCTGTTTCCGCTGTATACCTTTTACGAATACTCCGGGTTCTCCAGGTACTGCTTCCCGTCGCGATACGCCCGGTTCCCGGAGAACGTGGCAATTGCCTTGTCCCCGTCATGGATAATGATCAGTGGCTTTGATTCCCGGATAACGAAAAACATCTCCAGCAGGTCAACCTCATCGATCATCAGCCCGGCACGGAGGGCCGATGCCGCTTCAAGCTCCAGCCGTTCCATTACGAGCACATCCGGTACGGTCCGAAAGAAATAGAAGAAGACCTGGTACGCGTTCAGGAGATCGGAGATGAAAAGTTCGTTCCGGATTTCCGGTTCAAGCGTGCCCAGCTGTCTGACTATGCAGGGGATATCGTCCTCGCAGGTCTCAAGGATGCCATCCACAATTTCAACAAGTTCGTGGAAAGGGCGGGGGGATCCGGCAGTGCTCATGAGAGAATATGGGGTGCGGGAATTAAAATAGCCGACGGGATTTTTTTTATTTTTTCGTCAACCAACAACAATCCTTATTCTCCTCCCCGCCAGATGAATACAGGTGAAAGCAGAGGACATGGACTGGCTCGTCTACCACCGGATACCGGAAAATGCTGCAATAACAGAAGAAGCCCTGATAGCCGCATGCGGCATTGATGCAGGAACCCTTGCGGCATCGCTTGCCCGGCTCGAACGCTCCTGTCTCATCGAACGTTCATCGGAGGGAGTCAGGATGCTGAACTTTGGCGAATCCCTCCTTAAAAACCAGTGTAAATACGAAAAAGACCTGCCGTATGTTATCGAAAACGGCGTCATCAAAGCAAGGAAATGATACCATGCCCAAACACGAAACCGTCATCCTCCGTATCGGCCACCGCCCCGAACGCGATCAGCGCGTGACCACCCATGTCGGGCTCACCTCCCGGGCGCTGGGCGCCCGCGGCATGTTCCTTGCCGCCTCCGATAAGGGTGTGGTGCAGAGCATCGCCGACGTCGTGGAACGCTGGGGCGGGGAGTTCTTCTGCGAGGATAACATAAAGTGGCGGTCCTGTATCAGGGAGTGGAAGGCATCCGGCGGCACCGTCGTCCACCTCACCATGTACGGCCTGAACCTGCCGGACGTGATTGAGGAGATCCGTCCGCACTCGAAAATTCTCGTCATTGTCGGCGCCGAGAAGGTGCCTGGTGAGATCTACGGCCTTGCCGATTACAATGTAGCCGTCACCGGCCAGCCCCATTCCGAGATCTCGAGCCTCGCCCTCTTCCTCGACCATCTCGCTTCTGGAAAGGATCTGGCGCTCGATTTCCCCGGCGCCAAGATCCGGATCATTCCCTCAAAGGCAGGCAAGCAGACGGAGGGTCTGTGAAAGGCCGGGTGCTCATTGCCGGGTTCAGTACCCGGCATGTGGCACAATCCGCCTTTACTGCCGGCTACGATGTCTGCACGGTCGACCATTTCTGTGACCAGGACCTTTCCTGGTACACGAAAGACCGGGAGAAGTTCGAGGACCTTGCCGATCTGCCCGATGCAATTGGCCGAATCTGCCGGCGGCAGAAGTTCGATTATTTTGTCGCGACTTCCGGCGCCGAGATGCTGCCCGTGTCCATCCCTTGCCTTGGTTCAGAACCGGGTGCCGTCCGCAGGTTCATGGACAAGCTCGAGACCCAGCACTTCTTTGAAGAAATAAGCGTGCCGGTCCCCCGGATCGTTCCGGACGGGGAGTATCCTTTCATGGTCAAGCCCCGGACCGGTGCCGGGGGATGGCGGAACGCCGTCATCAGCACCAACGCGGCGATGGAGGCATGGCGGGAACTGTACGAGAAAGTTCCCCATATCCGGCAGGAGGTTATTGCCGGAGTCCCGACCAGCGTCTGCTGCATATCAACCGGTTCGCAGGCCATGGCCGTTGCCACCAACGAGCAGATCCTTCGCGGCGGGAATGGCGAATCGGCGTACGGGTTCTCCGGTTCCGTTACCCCCTCCTCCCATCCGGCCCGTGAAGAGATGCAGGCTCTTGCCGGGTGGATTGCTGCAAAGAGCGGCTGCGCGGGGACGATTGGCATTGATTTCGTTATCGGTAACGATGGGCCGGTGGCAATCGAAGTGAACCCGCGCTTCCAGGGCACGGTGGATACCGTTGAGATGGCAACCGGTGCAAATCTCTTCAGCCTCCACCTCAATGCGTGCCAGGGGATGCTGCCACCCGAATCGCCGGTCGCTTCGCAGGTTGCCTGCCGCACAATTCTCTTTGCCGACAAGGACACTACTGTGAGCGGGGACCTGAGCCGGTTCCGCACATTTGTTGCCGATATCCCGTGGCCGGGAACTTTTTTTGAAGAAGAACAGGCGCTTATCAGCGTGTATGGGTGGGGCCCGGACCGAACAGCTGCATGTGCCATGCTGGATAAGCATATTAGCACCGTCCGACAATATATGCGCTGATGGATTCAACCGAAGATACGCTCAATGATCCGGCAATCCGCGCTTACCTCCACCGCCTCGTGGGAGACGAGGGGCTCAACCTCCTCGAACGGTTCCCGGAGGGCGGGGAATTCAGCGATGAGGAGCTGGCGGCAAAGACCGGGATCAACTTAAACTCGGTGCGGCACACCCTCTATACCCTGTATGAGCGCCGGCTTGCCGAGTA
>CAZMCL010000201.1:0-3808 GCA_964564375.1 uncultured Methanoregula sp.
TTGGCGTGAATCGTGCGGAAATTGCGTATTTCCAAAACACTTGTACATAAACCAGCTGGTTTTGCATGTAATTCCCGGGAGGGGTTGCCAGAAGGGGCAATCCGGGGCCGCAGCGTGGCCGGATTCGGGGGTGGGAGAGGTACTGTTCCGGAAAATTATCAAAAAAAAGCCGGGTCGCAGATTTCCCGACCCGTTGTATCATCAGCCGGTATCATCAGGGATCTGGTGCAGGCCGGCAATAACGGCAGGAATTTTTTTATCTATCGTCTCCCACAGGAGTTCATAATCCACGCCAATATACCCGTGAATCACTTTGTCCCGCAGGCCGGCGATACTGCGCCATGGGATATCAGGATACTGTGCCCGGACCTGATCCGGTAAAAGTTTTGTCGCTTCACCCATCACGGCAAACTTGTAGAGGACCGCAGACCGTGTCTTCTCATCAGCGATAAAAACTTCCCGTGACATCCCTTGCGTAAAATTACGGATGTCCTCTGCTGCCTGCAGAATATCAGACAACAGGAGCCGGGATTCCCTCATGCGTACACGACATCCCGGTAAATCCCGTCCCTGATCTCCGGTCGCAATGCCCCGGGGGTGGCAAGATCCACATGCCTCCCGATCTTTTCTTCAAGATACTGGGAAAGTTCGATGAGATCAAAGAGATCTGCCCCCTCTTTAAAATCAACAAGGATGTCCACATCGCTGTCTGCCCGTGCCTCTTTTCGTGCAAACGAACCGAACACGCCGATGCTGCGGACTTTATACCGTGCGGTAAGATCACTCTTTAAGGATTTGAGCAGATCGAGAATTTCGTCACGGCTTGTCATGCTGTTCTCTTGTTCCTATCTGATGCGCCTCACAATAATTATTTCCCTCATTCTGGTGAACAATGGCTTTCTCCAGCTGTGTCCCTTTTCTCCCCGACGCGATTACATGAAGTTTGGCCTTGGTTAAAAACTATCTAAAACATTTCTCTTTAAAAAAAATTCCGGGAAATTTTCTCAAAACATTTCTCCAAAAATTTCCCGACCCGCACTAAAAAAAGGAGCACCTGAACCCCCATCCCCACCCAGTAAAACCCTTCAAAATATCTACCTCCGAATCCCCCTTTTTTTTCCCGTCCCGGCCCACCCCCAATTTGGCCACGCTACGGGCTCCGATTCCCGGAAATGTCCAAACGGAGCCCCATGCGGGCCCGGATTGGGATCCGCCGACCCCCTGTTTGATGCGATCCACCTGGAGGATTCTCCTAAACAGGGGATCCGTATGAGCGGCTCCGACGGGGGACTCCCCGAAGTTCAGATATTCTCCGACGGAGGATGAGTGCGCTCCGTCGGAACCCGACCCGGAAAACAGCCCTTCCTTTCGATCCAGCCCACTATACCACGATCCACCCTGAGATCGGCGAATGTAATAGGATTATTTAGGATTTACAGCGCCGCGTAAAATTGTCCGATTGGCGTGAATCGTGCGGAAATTACGTATTTCCAAAACACTTGTACATAAACCAGCTGGTTTTGCATGTAATTTACGGGAGGTGAGGAAAAAGAGGGCAATCCGGGGCCGCAGCGTGGCCGGATTGGGGGGTGGGAGAGGTACTGTTCCGGAAGGGGATCTCCGGCATGGGCCCTGGTCAGGTCCCGGTGCCGGCCGGGCAGTCACATCCCAATCCCCTTCCTGTACGAAAAGGGATTATATCATCACGCGGATACTATTGGACAGGCAGGAATTCTGTATGAGTGCTGTTGAAAAGTATGTAGTTGATGAGAACGGGAACAAGGTCGCCGTCATCCTCCCGCTCACGGAATACCAGCATCTCAAGGAAGATCTCCACGATCTTGCCATGGTTGCCGAACGGCGGGACGAAGGTACGATAAGCCTTGCCGAGCTCAAAAAACGCGTATTGTGAGCCGGGGACATGGAGCAGTACACGCTCGCTTTCAAGAAGAGCGCAGAAAAAGATCTCCGGAAAATCCCAAAAGAAATCATCCAGCACATTTTTGAACATATTGAGAATCTGGTAAGCGAACCGGTTCCCAACGATGCTTACAAACTTGCCAGTGCAGAAAATCTCTACCGGATCCGTGTTGGCGATTATCGCGTGATATACCAGGTTCTGCACGGGAGCCGTGAAGTGACTGTGATCTACATCCGGCACCGGAGTGTGGCATATCGCGGGTTGTAGTCACTCACTTCCTTTCGCAATCGCGTGAGCCAGCCCCCACCAGTGAATCAGCCGAACCCGGACCCGCGAGGGTCCGGCCGGGAAACCGGGCAGGTGGAACAAAACCCCACTCTCTTTTGATATTACTACAAGGCAAAAATAAATCAGCCACACATTGTAAAATCAGAAGTCTTTTCATTCCGGAATTCAATTTTCTGTTTCATGAGCAACTCTTCCCTGCGTTACGCATTCCTGTTCCTTACCGGCTTCCTTGTGATCGGCATGATCTGGTGTGCCGGTTGTACAGGTCCGGGCACCCCGGCGAAAACGGAAAAACTCGACGGCTTTGATGATGTTGTCACGGCGAAGATGGCGGAATACAAAGTACCGGGAGCCGTTGTTGCGATCGTCGAGAACGATACCGTGGTGTACCTGAAAGGTTTTGGTGTAAGGGAACTCGGAAAACCGGAGAAGGTCGACCCGGACACCCGCTTCCAGGTGGCCTCGGTATCCAAGTATTTCAACGCGGCCGGGATCGGGACGCTTGTCGATGAAGGAAAACTTGACTGGGACACCCCCGTTGTCACGTACCTGCCGGGTTTCGCGCTGAAGGATACCTATGCCGGTGAGCACGCGACACTCCGCGACCTGCTCACCCACCGGACCGGGCTCAGGCCATACGACGGCGGCCTGCTTGGCAGGGTGGGGTACTCGAATGAGGAGATGCTTGAGAAGATGCGGTACCTTGAGCCCGGCGCAAGTTTCCGGGAAAAGAACCAGTACTCCAATGCAGCGTTCTTTATAGCCGGTGAAGTTGCGGCAGCAGCGGACAACCGGAGCTGGGAGGACTTGACCGACGCACGGATCATCCGGCCCCTGGACATGACCCGATCGGGGGCGCACTACGAGACCCTGTACCTTGACGACAACCGGTATACCGGCTACTGGGAAACGGCCAGCGGCACGGAAATGATCCCCCACGAGATCGATCCCCTGCCAGCGGCCGGGCAGGTGGTCTCGACCGGCCGGGACATGACGCAGTTCATGCGGATGATGTTAAACCGCGGCTCAATCGACGGGAAGCAGGTCCTTGCACCGGAGACCGTGGATGCTATCAACGCCGCAAGCTTTGTCACCGGCCAGCCGGATGATCCGGCGAACCCGTATACCATAAAAGCGAACGGCCTTGGCTGCGACTCGTTCACCTACCTGGGCGAGCGGGTTGTTGAGAAGAACGGGGGACTGGACGGCGTCCGTTCCCTTGTTGTCCTCGTCCCCGACCGGAACATCGGGATTGTGGTTATTGCAAACAAGCATATGACCGAATTCCCCGAAGCGGTCCAGGCAGAATTCCTTGAGAGGTATATAGGAAAGAGCGAAGTCGATTTGCAGGCATTAGTAAAATCCACCCAGGCAATGATCAACGAGATGATTGCTCCTCCCGAGCGCCCCGCAACCCCCGGCCCGGCAACGATCTCCCCCTCAGCGCTCGCGGGGAACTACAAAAGCGACCTGTACGGTATCCTGCAGATTACCCCGGGTGCGGATGACGGGAACATGACGTTTGTGGTCGGCCCGGGCAGGTACCCGGGGAACCTTTCGCACTGGACGGACAACACCTGGCTTCTCTCCTTCCCCAAC
>CAZMCL010000202.1:0-3792 GCA_964564375.1 uncultured Methanoregula sp.
GTCCCACGAACGGAGAGTTGAGAGCCCGGGAAACGGCGTGGGTCCCATTGCCTCGTCCCATTTCTCTTCATGGATTGCACCAATTGAGATGCAGAGGTCGCGGATCTGTGCAACATCTGAATTGATCTCTTTTGCCCTGAGATTAACCCCTTTCCTGCTCACGTCTTTTCCCCCCGTAGCACTTCAGTTTATAATTGAGAGATACGTTATATAATTGTATTGAGGAATATTTAGAGTAAAGCTGCCTGTTATTCCCTCGGCAATTATCAGGAAAACGCACATGATCAATCCGGGGGAACCAGCGTGTCGAGCATTGCTGCAACAGACACAAATCCCGGGGAGGTTTTGGGAATATCAAGCAGGGACTCGCCTGCAAGGACACGGGTGGCCACAAGACTATCCCGGGCAATTTTTCCTAAGTACGGCAGACCGGTCTCCTGCGAGGCCCGGGCGTGGAGATCTTCTGGGAAGGCATATCCCCCGACAACATAAAACCGGTCGAACGTGATCCCGACCTCCTGGATAACGCGGTGTGCCCGTCGCACATGGGCAAATGATTTGCTAGAGGGACCCACGACATCGAAAATCGTATCCACGCTGCTTGCGATCTTCCGGTTGAGATGCTCCAGCCCACCGGGGGAATCGATGAGAATGTACTGGTATTGCCGGGTAATGACAGACAGGGCGTTTTTGAGGGCTGCATCGGGGAGACAGTAGCAGCCCTCCACCCACTTGGTACCCACCGAGAGGAGGTCAAAATTCTTCCCTTCATAAAGGCCCTGCTCCCAGATCCGGTTCTCGATACGGTGTGACGGGCGCACGCCAACAGTAGTTCCGCCCCGCTCGATGAAGGTCTCCGAGAGCAGTTCCGCAATGGTCTTTTTTCCTTTAGATTCAGGATCTACACCCATCATCTCGGCAAGGTTCTGGTCAGGGTCCGCATCCACGAGGAGGATAGGTGTCGCGTTCTTCTCGATGAAATATTTGGCCATCAGGGCAACAAAACTCGTCTTGCCGGTTCCTCCCCGGCCCATAGTCACAAAGGTCTTCATACCAAAAATCTCCTCAGGGTTTGTCCGTCCCCACATCCCTTACAGTGACAAGGGTCCGGGCCAGCAGGGCTATTGCCGCCATGGCACCGGATCCGGAAACCTTGACCGGCTCACCGGAGATTCCGGCATCGGCTACCTCACTGTCGTACGGGATGAGTGCAGCAAGCGGGATAGTGTTCTCCTCAGCACAGGAACGCAGGATTGCTTCTTCATGGGCACCAGAAACGCGGTTCCCGACAAGTTGTATGTGACGGATTGCAGAATCTCTTGCAAGCCGGATAATGGCACCAGCAGTCTCCCGGGACTTACGGTTCGCATCCGTTACCACAAGCAGCATATCCACGTGCTCTGCCGTGCCACGCCCAAGATGCTCGATACCTGCTTCCATATCAAGGATGACAACCTCGTCGCGCTCCACCACCAGATGACGCATGAGGGCTTTTATCACGGAATGTGCAGGACAGGTGCAGCCCGACCCCATGGCTTTCACCGTACCCATGACAAGGAGACTCGGGCCGGCCGGGGTTTTATATGCATACTTTGCGATGATGTCATCCACCGTAAATGTGAGCCGGAAAACACCGGCATAGTCGGTTCCGGTCTTGAGCCGTATCAGGCCGTCGTTCTCCGCAACCGGCACGATGCCGGATGCTTCTTCCGGGGTGAGTCCCAGCGAAAGGGCAAGGTTCGGGCTTGAGTCCGCGTCAATGGCAATGACGAAATGGCCGAGACGGGCGTATTGTTCTGCCAGACTACCGGCAATAAAGGTCTTGCCAACACCACCTTTCCCACAGACTGCGATCTTCATGCTGGTGTTCCCCTGGATGGACGCTCAATAAAATTGTCTTTTCACTTCATAGAATGTAATTATAAGAACAAGAGGCTTTCCTTCACTTCAGGATATAAAATGCTGCTCCGGCGACCGTATGCAAAGATCGCTGTCATCAGGACCAAAAAAAACCATTCGTATAACCTGCAGGTTCAACGAATCCTTATATTTTAAAAAACGAACGCTCATCAGCAGATCATCCCGGGAGTACGGTGCGGGCCCTATGGGACTCTTCAAACGGAAAAAGAAGGAGCAAAAACTCTGCCCCAACTGCAGGAAACCCGTACCGGATGGTTCCGCATTCTGCGATTCGTGCGGCCTGAGAGTTTCCCCCCCGCCAACCTGTGCAAAATGCAACCTTCCCCTTGCCCCTGATACCAATTTCTGCGAAGCCTGCGGCACGCCGGTCGGAACAGCCTCAGAATCCCCTCCAGCGGACTTGGCCCAACCCGAATTGCACCAGAAGAAGAGACCATCAAAAGACCGAAGGGCAAAAAAGAAGGCTCCAGAAAAGGACGAGTTTGTCGACCCCGCCATGCTGGTTGCAAAAAAAGATGAGCCGGAGACCCCGGCCGTTACTCCTGCGGCGGAAGAGGAGCTGATGGAGGAGCCCGAAACAACACCGGCCCCCCGGTCTTCCGGTATAACGGTATATGGACCCACATTCTTCCCGGCCCTGTCCCGCGTACCAAAAAGAACGCTTGCTGTTGCCGGTATTGCGATCCTCTGCCTCATCCTTACCGCTGCAGTCCTGATTGGCCTTGTGCATCTCCCGTCACCCTCGTTTCTACAGGACATTGGCACACCGACCGGCACGACACCCGCAATAGTGGCACCCGACCCATCCGATGCAACAACCAGAACTACCCCGCAAGGAGTGGCACCCGCCTCACCATCCCTCGTTCCCGGCCCCACACAGGTACTCCCTGAGAGCTATCGCATCTGGCTGCAGGCAGACCGCGATCCCATCACCAGCATGGTCACGGTCATCTACAATGGCGGGAAGGGGCAGCGGGCAGTCCGCGAGATCCAGGTCCGTCTCACCCGTTCCGACGGGCAGGTGCTGACACAGGTATTCAGGCCACTGACCACGGGTGAAGGTGCAGAATTACAGGGAACAAAATATACGGACCGTCTTGAAGTAAACATCACCTATAACAATGGCGATTCCTTCACGGTCATAGACCGGATCTTTCCTTATAAACAGCGGAACTGACGGGCAGGTTAAGAAGAAAAAAAATTTCACCCGCAGCCCCATGGACAAAAATTTACTTCTTCTTCTTAAAACTGATAATCTTTAAAAAATCCGCGCCGCGGCAGTGCAGCTTTGCTTCTTTTGCCTTCTCTTCAGTATCCGCAGTGCAGTAGGAACCGGTCTTAAATTTCTGTGTGCAACCCGGGTCGGCAGATTCCCTGCCTTTGCTCTCCTGCGTTCCGACAAGGTGTTTGCAGATGTAGAAGAAGTCTGTCATAATCGCTCTCCTGTTCCTCTTAATGTGCCATAGATAATAAAGTGAGGGGACAAAGGGCATCCGGCTGGGAATGGAACCAAACAGCCCCCTCCATCTGACAATAAACAAGCAGAGGGTCAGCCGCGCCGGGAAAGGACAGGATTGTCCAGGGCACTCCTGCGTCAGATCTACCTGATACAAAAATACGGCAGATTTAGCCGGAGCACATGTAACGGCAGCACGATAAATTATGATGGGTAACTTGCATACACTATACCAGAACTGGCATACAGGGAAGATTTTTCATGCTCGACATACGGTTCGTCCGGGCTCACCCGGAGATAATCAAGGCTGATTTAGATAAGCGCAATGATCCGGAGAAGGCTGCATGGGTCGATGATCTGCTCGTCAAAGATGCACGCTCACGGGAACTGAAAGTGAACACCGACCAGCTCCGCCA
>CAZMCL010000203.1:0-3785 GCA_964564375.1 uncultured Methanoregula sp.
CACAGAACCCGAAGAGAGACACCCACGCGCCAGCGGGCACAGCCTGCATATGCAACGCGGAGATCCAGAGCAGGATGTACAGGATCATGGCAAAGGATGTGATGATACAGAAGAGGTGGCACACCACCACCGCAAACGGCGGGCAACCGGAATCACGCATAACCGTATTTTATCACCGGGAGATGATGAGGGCTTTGGTTGCAAAAAAATATTGCAACAGGAACCGGCAGGGGGATTTTCCAGTCCTGTTCTCCGGTACCGGACCCTCCGGACGCGGAAGGAAACGAATCCCTCTTGTTAATCATAGTTACGGAACAGCGCCGGGTTCTGCCGTCGGATCCACCAGCGCCGGACCAGAAAACCGCTGCCGGCCAGCACAATGCCGGCAATAAACACAAGGGCCGCAACCGGGAATACCGGTGCCGGTTGCGGGTCCGGTATTGCAGTTGTCTGCGCAACTACGGGTTCGCTGGCAACGGGGGGTGCAGCGGGCAGGGGAGATCCGGCGCCCGGTGCCGGTTGCAGATCACCAAAGGTCTGCTCCGTCTCCAAAGAAGTTGTCACCATTGTAACCGGGGAAATGCCCGGTTGACCGGTGATCGCAAACCGGGAAAAACCCTGGCTCGTTCCGTAGAACTCTGCCTGGCCATTTTCGCTTCTGAGAGGGGTTGTAGTGAGTGGCTCCCACCCGGAACCGACATTGTGTTCAAGAACGACATGCTGCGGGGTTAACTGGTTCGCATCCAGCCATGATTGCGGGACGGTAAAGAAGATCTGCGCCCCGGTTATCGTGCCGTACCGCGCCGGTGAAATCTCTACAAATTCATACACCAATCCGGGGGGCGAAGAAACGCCATTGCCTGGTCCGGAGACGACCCTGCCGGTTACGATGAGATCAGAGATTCCGGTGCCGGTAACTACAACCTGCGTGACGGCAGAATCACCGCCAACATTTACATCGGTTGTGGCGGGTTGGCCGGGAGCCTGATCCGGTGCCGGACCGCCGTCAGATCCCCCGTTGGGTACCGTACTCGGGGGATTTGGATCCGGGGGGATTGTAACCGCGGGGACTGCGGTGACCGTGATGTAGCTGGTCTTCCGCGTGCTGTTGTACACTTCGGCATCGTATGCCTGCAATACTACCGGGTAGGTCCCCGCAACAGTATAGGTATGCGAGGGGTTCTGGAGCGATGATCCAACCGGCGAGAAACGCCACACATCGTTCTTTAAGCCGCCATCACGACCGCCCATCAGCACGATGCTGCCATCCGGCATTGTCACGCTGGTGTGGGATTCTCGTCCCGACCACCCGGCACCGGGTAACTGCGTCCATGTAGCGCCGTTGTCAGTGGACCGCCACACATCGTTCTTTAAGCCGCCATCACGACCGCCCATCAGCACGATGCTGCCATCCGGCATTGTCACGCTGGTGTGGGATTCTCGTCCCGACCACCCGGCACCGGGTAACTGCGTCCATGTAGCGCCGTTGTCAGTGGACCGCCACACATCGTTCTTTAAGCCACCATCATCACCGCCCATCAGCACAATGCTGCCATTCGGAATTACCACACTGGTGTGCAGATATCGTGCCGACCACCCGGCACTCGCGTTCACCTGCGTCCATGTAGCGCCGTTGTCAGTTGACCGCCACACATCGTTCTTTAATAAGCCACTGCCCCAACCTCCCATCAGCACGATGCTGCCATCCGGCATTGTCACGCTGGTGTGCCCATCTCGTGCCGACCACCCGGCAGTTGCAATCATCTGCGTCCATGGCTGGGTATAGGTCTCATCGCCGAAGAACCAGGCCCGGCCGCTGCCTGGGAGGAAACCGGTCGATGCATCGGTGAACATTACGTGCAGGGAAACGATACCGGATGTCGGTGTGGCGCTGAACGCTGCTATGGGCGTGGCTGCGCCGGCAGTACCGGTAAGCAGCAGAAGTGCGGCAATGAAAATGCCAATTGAGATTAATGGAAGGTGTTTCATGCAGGTTACCACAGGAGGAAGTGCCGGGATCTCTGCACCCCGTTAAGGGATCACATCAATGCCGTCTCCGGTATAGGTGATTAGGGCATGGACGATCGGGTCCGCGACCTCAATTCAAAGACTATCATTGTATTTGGTTTACCCTCCCTAAAGCATTCCTTACATGAAAAGTACCGGGCCCGGGAGAAGATTTGTTTAAACAAAATATCTGTTGACAATAAGGAACAGGAGCGTCTCTCCGGACTGCTCCTGCCCGGGTTTTACCAGCACCTTTAAAAAAAACAGTGCAGGAAATGCTAAATATCCTAGCTACACATTCCCCACCATGATAACCAAACTACCCGAAAGCAGCGGTAACGTCATTGGTTTTGTAATCAGGGGACAACTTGCCGATGAGGACTACAAGCAGGGACTCATCCCCCCGCTCGAAGAAGTGATCGGGGCCAACCCGAAGTTCCGCATCCTCCTCCAGATGCAGGATTTCACCGGCTGGACCGCTCACGGGGCCTGGGATGACTTCGCCAACGGGCCGAAATTCCTGTCCTGCGAACGCATGGCAATTGTTGTCGATGATGGCTGGCACGAGTTCATGAGCTGGCTCCTGAAAGTCTCTGCCAAAATCATGCATATCGACATTAAGTTTTTCCCGACTACAAAAATGGCAGATGCATGGGCGTGGCTTAAGGCGCCGTAACGGGCCGGCTGCATGTCCGTATTTACTCGCTGAACCATCACAGGAGAACGATTGTCGCGGGCCATCCCGCGGGGAATGGGGAGAGAACGCCCTCTCCCCAGCTATACCTCTACTGTCGCAACAACCGCGGCGTGGTCCGAGGCTTCCGTCCGCAGGCTTGTCACGGTTGGGCACTTCTCACCTTTTGCCGTATACATTCCGTGCCGCCCGATATGGACATGGCCCATCTTTTTCTTCAGCGCATCGGAGATGACGATATAGTCCTGCTGGTTTTTCCGGTCCGGTACGTGCCGCGTTTATCGGCCGGCAGCAGGATTCAATAACAGGAGCATACCCACTAAATGAGCATGAAATATACGGCACGGCATATCCAGCGATTCCAAAGCGAAGGGAAGATCGACCCTGCGCTCTGGAAGAACCATTTCCCCGCGCTGCTGCCGACCCAGGTGCCGGCCTGCGAGGATTGCAGCGAGTTCAAAGACCGGACCTGCGCCGGCGGCCGGGACCCGGTGGAGTGTTTCTTAGCAAAGAAACCGGAGGCGGCGGAAGGGGAGGAGCAGCGGAAGAAGAGGCGGGACCCGATGCTCGGCATGGGGGCTAAGGGGCCGGCGGCCCACGGCACGGCACGGCCAAAAGACCAGTCGAAGATCTAAAAAAATTACGGGGCGACCGACTGGTCCTCCGTCCATTTGTCCATCTGGTTTGCCATGTACTCCCCCATCTTCAGCACCCCGGGGGTGAGGGACATGATCCGGATACGGGCACCGATGCCTGGAGCATACACAAGCGTCTGGCTGTCAGGGCTCCACGAGAGCGGCCCGGGCCGGATGTTCGAGACCCGGGAGAGATTCGTCCCGTCCGGGTTGATGATCCCAAGATAACTGTCCGCAGAGAACGCGAGCCGGGAACCGTCGGGGCTCCACGCAAGAGTTTCCACGCTCCCGTCCGATGCGAGTTTCTGCGCTCCGCTGCCATCCGGGCCAACCGTCCAGACATCCCCCTTACGGATGAACGCGATCCGGTCTCCTTCCGGGCTCCAGCGGGGGTACCCGTCCTCGCCGCTGGTGATGCGCAGGGTGGATTCTGCACTGGTATCCGCAAC
>CAZMCL010000204.1:0-3774 GCA_964564375.1 uncultured Methanoregula sp.
TTGAGAAGATCGAGGACCCATTCGTCATCATCCACGCAAAGGACCGAGATGGGTTGCGTATCTTCAGATGAGGGACTCATGTTCTGTCTGCTCCGGCATGGGTATTTTGTACACGGACGTGTATTATTCTATCAGATAAAATTATGTGAAAATTCATGCCCGGTATTTTGCACAAATCCGGAATGGGTTAACAGGCATGATGCACTTCTTTTTCGTAATCCATGATTCATCTGCGATACTATTTAGGATTAACGAAATATTGAACAGACGAAATGTAGTATTCTCATGATTTTTAAAGGGCAAATCGAAAAATCAATCCATTTCATCCGTTGTTTGAATATCGGGCGGCTTTGAATCCCTGTGCCCTCGTATCCGGCCGGGCTGTCTGCCATAACCTATTTATGACGTTGCGTGAAACTAACTAGAGCAACGTGCTGCTATAGTGTAGTCCGGCCAATCATGTCGGCCTTTCACGCCGACGACTGGGGTTCGAATCCCCATAGCAGCATATCTCCCTCGTGGTTCGATTCTCGAAACTGTTTTTCCCGATAGCGCGAGCCAAAAATATACTCCCAAGCAGCATTATAGCACCAAGGTTCTATTCTAAAAAAAGCTCTTTAGAAATCCTGTTTCAATTCCCCTGGTACCCCCATCTTGCACCACTTTGTCCCCCGGGGTGACGGGGCGCACCCGCGATGGGAGGAGGTCGGTTACAGGTAATTTTCGTCCCCATCCCAATTCGGGGATGCCGCAAGCGTGCAGGGGCACTCCTGCGTGCCCCGGGAGCGTCAGTGTTTTTAATTGATTTCTACAGAGCAAAAAAACAAATCCCAATAGCATCGGCTCAAAAAGGACCCTGTTGCACGGCCCCTTCCCTCTCGTATCCGTGACGTTTCATAAAAAGTCTGATTCGTTAAAAAAGAACGCTTCACTAAAGTGAAAAAAAATAGAAAAATTAACCGCTTGCGGTCTGGTTTGCCGTGGCATTGCCTTCCATGGCATCCGTCACTTCCGGTGCAACCGTTGTCACGATAGTCGTGGGCACCGGAGTGGGGGTCTTTGTCGGTTTCAGGCTGACCTGGATCTCAATGAGACCTTTGGGTGCAGTGGTACTCTTCCGTATGACCAGTTCGCCGTCCTTATACAGTTCTACAACCATCGGATCTGCAGAACCATCGACTTTCTGGATATTGGCAATAGCAGTCCCGGTGCTTGTTGAGATCTGGTAGAATTTCTCACCATTATCGCTGACTTCACGTTCTGATCCGGGGGTTCCGACCGTGCCGCTGAACTCGTTGGCATAGTCAATACGGATCCATACCCCTGTGGCGGGTATTGCCGGGGCCGGTGCTGTTGTCGGTACGACCTGGGTTTCGGGGACTTCGGTAGGGATAACTGTGATGGCGGTTGTGACCGGGAGCGTGGTTGCGACCGCGGTGACCGTGGGAACCGGTGTCGGGGTTTGGCCATTGATCATCTGGAGCGGGTTTGCAAAGAGGAAGATTGTGGCAATAACTATAATGACCACTACTGCAAGGGCCGCGAGAACGATGCCCTTCCTTCTTCCTGATGACGGTGCAGGGACCGGGGGCAACGGGGTCTTGGGTGCTTCTTTTGGAGTCTCGGTTGTGATAACCGGTGTGTTGGAAACCGGAGAGGATGGCGTGATAACCGGCCACTGGATCTCCGGCTCTGTTGCGGGGGATGCTGGTTCAGTAACCCCTGTTTCCGGTGCCCGGGGTTTCTTTACGAACGGGACTTCCTGCCTGCGGGGAACTGAATCCTCGATGAGCGGCTCAATGGAATGGATGGTCTCATCAATCGGACGCTCTCTCTTTTGGGCAGGCTGCATCGTGGATGGCGGGACTGGTATGGCTGCCTGCGGTACGGGGGCCGGCTGTGCCAGTGCAGTATCCAGGTCGCCATCCTTAACAACCGGTGTGCCACAGCGGTTGCAGAACGCTGATTCCAGGGGGACGCGGCTCCCGCAGCGGTTGCAGAATGAACCGACCGGCAGGGTGGTTGTTTCAATGGGAGCCGGCATGGCCGGTTCGGATTCGATGATCTTTTTCATAGGCCGGGAGATCTCGATCCGTTTCTTCTGCGGCGGGGTATTGACAATCTCGATTCGCGGGAGTTGCGAGACGGGTGCAACAGGTTCTGTTATGGGGGGCGCAATGTCCTCATCCATGGTTGCCATGTCAGGAAGGATGGGGTGTTCTATAGTCTGGGATATATGCTGCCGCATTGCCCGGATCCATTCATCGCATTCGCGTTTTCGCTCTCCTCCAGCCTTATTGGAGAATGTCAGGATCATCTGGCGGGTCGTGCCTGTATTGGTGATGATCGAGAGGGTAATAATGGGATCGCGGATCGCATTCTCGCCGCCTTCCACGTTTTTTACTGTAGCAAGCAGGATCTCCTGGGGGGGGACCATCTGCTTTTTATTGTCCACGAGAATGAGCCGCCTTGTTGTAAGGACAGCCTCGAACGTTACGGATTTGACCTTGACATTCTGCGAGTCCAGGATCCTGGACTCGTCTTTGTAGAGATCGGGATATGCCATGCAACCACTCCTGATAATATCTGGGTTATCTAAATAAAATAAGTGTTTGTAATAAATGCCAGAAAATCCCTGGCATTCAGAGCACTTCGCGGTTGTCCAGGTACGGCCTGAGCACGCCCGGAACTACTACTGTACCATCCTCCTGCTGACAGTTTTCAAGGATTGCGCGGATAACCCTTGACGTAGCAATTGCCGTTGAGTTGAGGGTATGGACATGTTGTTTTGACTCAAAGTCGCTCTTGTCCCGGACCTTGATATTGAGCCGGACCGCCTGGTATGTCGTACAATTGCTGCAGGAGACCACCTCTTTGTACGCGTTCTCGCGCGGCATCCAGACTTCGATATCATATTTTTTCGCGGCAACCGTACCGATATCCCCGGTACAGATATTTACCACGCGATAGGGAAGGTTGAGTCCCATAAAGATCTCCTCGGCATTTGCCAGCAGTTCCTCGTGGTACTGCCACGAGTCTTCGGGCATGCAGAAGATGAACTGCTCGACCTTGGTGAACTGGTGGACCCGGAAGAGCCCCTTTGTATCGAGACCGTGCGCCCCAATCTCCCGCCGGAAACAGGGCGAGATGCCGGCAAGTTTTACCGGCAGGTCTTTTTCCTCGAAGATCTCGTCCTGGTACATTGCCCCGATCGGGTGCTCGCTCGTGGCAATGAGATACGCCTCGTCCCCTTCGATCTTGTACATTACTTTCTCGAAATCGCCAAGGTCCGTAACCCCTTCATAGGGGGCACGGTTCATCATATACGGGGGAATGACCGGCGTGTAACCTTTCCTCCCGAGAAGGTCGATGGCATAACGCTGGAGCGCCATGTCCAGCAGGGCAAGGTTACCTTTGAGGAAATAGAAACCTGCGCCGGAGATTTTTGTTGCCCGCTCAAAATCCGCCCAGCCCTTCTCGGCAGCCAGCTGTCCGTGGTTTTTGATCTCGAAATTCACGGTACGGATCGTCCCGGCAGTCTTGATCTGGACATTTTCAGAATCATCATTTCCCACCGGTACGCTCTCGTGCAGAATATTTGGGAGGCGCATCAGGTAGTTTTTAACAGTACTCTGTATCTCTTCCTGCTCGGCATCATTGGCCTTTATCTTCCCCGGGAGGGCTGCAGCTTCTGCCAAAAGTGCCGTGGCATCCTGCCCGGCTTTCTTTGCCGCATTGATGTCGCGGGCGATGGTGTTGCGCCGCTGGCGGAGC
>CAZMCL010000205.1:0-3754 GCA_964564375.1 uncultured Methanoregula sp.
GAAGAACTGCAAGGAATGCGGAGACCCCACCTGCCTCACCTTTGCCATGAAACTGGCGGCCGGGAAGGCTGATGTCGATCTCTGCCCCTACCTTGATGACGCGGCAAAGGCCACCCTCGGGGCATCGACCCGGCCGCCTATTCGTCTCATACGGGTTGGTTTTGGTGAGCGGTTTATCAAAGTTGGGGAGGAGAATGTCCTGTACCGGCACGAGAAAACCTTCTATCACCCACCCGGCATCCTCTTTACCGTGGACGATACCATGCCAAAAGAAGAGATCTCGGCTGTTGTCCGGCGGGTGCGGGACGAGACCCTGACCCGGGTCGGCTCCGATCTCCGGTTTAACGGCATTGCCATAGAAAACCGGAGTGGAATACCCGAAACCTTTGCGCAGGCTGTTGCAACGGTAGAGGGCGAGCAGGCACATCTTCCCCCCGTACTCATCGCAAAAGACCCTGCCGCACTTGCAGCAGGACTGGTCCATTGCGGCACGTATCGCCCGCTGCTGCATGCGGCAACTACTGAAAACTTCAAAGAGATGTGCGCCCTTGCAAAGCAGCACGGGTGCCCGCTTGTCATCCGTTCCGCCACGATTGACGGCCTGGTGCAGCTCGTAAAGGACTGTACTGCGGAAGGCGTACAGGACCTTATCCTTGATCCCCATCCGACAACCCTTGGCGATTTCCTGATCAGGTCAACAGAGATCCGGCAACTGGCCATCACACGGGCAGTTCCCGAACTCGGGTACCCGGTATACCTGGACGCCACAGACACCGGGCAGCAGGATGCGGCCCTTGCCCTCGGCATCACCAGATACGCGTCCGTCATCGTCACCCGGCCCCTCACACCCGGCTCGGCAAAGGCTGCCCTGACTCTCCGCCAGAATATCTATACCGACCCCCAGAAACCGATCCAGATGACCCCGGGCCTGTACCGTGTCGGCACCCCGGATAAGAATGCGCCGGTGCTTATGACGGTAAACTTCTCGCTCACATTCTTCACACTGCAAGGTTACCTTGAATCCTGCCGTATACCCTGTTTCATGTTGATCGTGGACACCGAAGGGCTCTCGGTCCTGACTGCGGTTGCCGCGGGCAAGCTGAGCGAGATGCTGGTGAAGGACTCGATCAAGAAATTTGGTGTGGAGGATGAAGTTGCACACCGGAAGATGATTATTCCCGGCTACGCCTCGCCCCTCTCCGGCCGGATTGAGGATGCAACCGGCTGGAAAGTACTGGTCGGGCCCCGCGATGCTGCGGAAATCGGCGATTATCTCCATGAGGAATGGAAGAAAGAGAGCGGGATATAAGCACCCGTAATCTCCCTCCCTTTTCTATAATTGTTTTTTCGCAGGTGTGCATTCGGACAGGGACCAGTTCTGCCGGCAATGCAAAAATTTACGCTCTGTAGAAATCATTTTAAAAAAACTCTGACATTCTTGGGAGCTTGCGCTTTTGCCTCCGCATACTCGTGGCATCCCACGCTTTGCGATGACGACGTATAACCTGTAACCGGCCCCGTCCCATCGCGAGTTCGCCTCTGTCCCCCGGGAAAAAAAGTAGCACAAGAGGGGGCAACAGGGAAATTGGATAAGGGGTTTCTACAGAGCAAAAATTTATTTTTAGAAGAAATACCCCATGGCAAATCAATTCGTTTTTATCTCATTCCAAGGATAGTATTTAGTGATTGCATTGACTGACACATCAGCAACAGATCGAAAATCCCCGGTATCCGATCCTCCGGGAAAACAGACAGTCTTCTTTGGAAAGGGGATCATTGCCGTAATACTCGGCATTATCGCGCTCCTCATTATCCTGTTCATTATCGCGACTTCGGGTTCATCTCCTTCTGAGGGAACGATCATCCCCCCCCGGCAATGTGCCGACCGTACCGTCCAATATGTAAATACGTATCTTGTGCAGCCCGGTTATGAGGTCTCGCTCGTTTCGGTGCAGGAGACCAGCGGTCTTTACGAAATGAAAGTTGCCTTCCAGTCACAGGATATCTCACTCTATACTTCGAAAGACTGTTCGCTTCTTTTCCAAAATCCCTTTGACATGAACGCTGTACGGGCAACCCCCACTCCCACAAAAGCACCGGTGAAGACGGCCCGACCCTCGGTTGAGCTGTACGTCATGTCCTTTTGTCCCTACGGCACACAGGCGGTTACCGTCCTGCGCCCGGTCTATGACCTTCTGGGGTCCAGCGCGGATATCCGGGTCCGGTACATCACTACGGCATATGGCGAGACAATTGAGTCCATGGATTCACTCCACGGGATTAATGAGGTAAAAGAAGACCTCTGGCAGATCTGCATTATTAAAAAAGAGGAGGAGCACTACTGGGAATACCTCCGTCTTTTCAATGAACAGTGTTACCCGCTGTGGCAGGACTCCGCCCGCCTTGAAGATTGCCGGGCAAACGTGACCGCAAATCTTGGTATCGATACGACTTCAGTTACGGCCTGTACAACTGGCACTGATGGCCTCACGCTCCTCCGTGCTGATGCAGCGGATTCGGTGTCCAGTGATGCCTGGAGCTCCCCGACACTTCTCATCAATGGTGTGGGATATCGCGGTGCACGAACCCCGGAAGCTTACAAGCAGGCCATCTGCAACAGCTTTGAGGTGGCTCCACCGGAATGCAGTACCGTGCTCAGCTCAGAATCGGCATATAATTCTGCCGGGGGATGCGGATAACCATTTCAGGACGGGTTAATGAGAAACAACTCCATTCCAATGCTCCATTTTCAGGCGCTGTTTTACCGTTCCTGATAAACTGAATGAAGAGCATGATAATTTCAGTTCACAGAACCTGAGTGAATACTCTCTTAATTGCTGCCTGCGGTTTTGTAGTGCACCTACCGCAGAATATTTCTCTCTTATTTCCCAATGGTAGAATTACAAGGGATATCATCTATGCGAACGGTAACATTTCTTCCCAGCTACCGGAAGATCGAAGTGGTACGCGGGACAACGATCCTTGACGCAGCCCAGCGGGCTGGTCTGAACATGAACGTTGTCTGCGGAGGCCAGGGCAAGTGCGGTAAATGCGTGGTCTATATCCAGTCCGGTAAAACCGAGTTTGATTCACAGAAATATGACCGCTTTTTTACTAAGGAGGAACTGGCAAAAGGCGCCTGCCTTGCCTGCAAGACGCTCGTGCAGGGTGACCTGCAGGTGATGGTGCCCGAGAGCACCCTCATCCAGGAACAGAAGATCCTCATTGAAGGTGAAGATAATCCCATCGATTTCCGACCTTCAGTGAAAAAATATTTTATCGAACTTCATCCCCCTACCTTAAGCGATCCCTCTCCGGACCTGTCAAGGTTACTCTGGGGCATCCAGAAAAACGGCGGCCCGGAAGCAGGGAAGATGTATGTACCCCTTGAAGTGCTCCGCGAGATTCCTTCCATTCTCAGGCACAGTGACTGGAAAGTTACTGCAACTATCGGTCTTGTCCCCGGGGGGTACCGGCTTATTGACCTGCAGGAGAACGATACCTCCCAGCGGATCTATGGAGCCGCAGTAGATCTTGGTTCGACAACGGTCGTTGTCTACCTCTGGAATCTCGTATCCGGTACGGTGGTGGGTGTTGCCTCGAATTACAACAAACAGATAAGTTGTGGTGAGGACATCCTTGCCCGGGTGAATTATGCCCGGAAGAACGGGCTGACCCGGCTCCAGTCACTTGCTACCGAGAGCATCAACTCTGCCATCACATCTGCCTGTAACACCGCCGGCATTGACCGGGA
>CAZMCL010000206.1:0-3753 GCA_964564375.1 uncultured Methanoregula sp.
GGGAGCGATGCCATTAAGATTGCAGGAAGTCAGCATCCTGACCTCCTCCTGCTCGACCTGGTGATGCCGGGCATGGACGGCTTTGACGTGATGAACGTGTTAAAAGAAGACCCGGGCTTCTCCGGAACGCGGATCATCGGTGTTTCAGCGGCCGTCTCCCCGAGTTCGCGAAAGAAGGAGTTCATCGATGCCTGCGACGATTTCATGAGCAAACCAATCGATGTCGACCTGCTGCTTGAGAAGATTCAGGCACAAATCGGCATATCCTGGCAGATAATCCCCCCCGGCCCGCAACTGGCCGTGGCAGGGACTGGACGGGTGATGGCCCCGGCGGCAACAACCCTCGATGCCATGCAACAGATCGTAAGAAATGGAGATTACGGGGCCCTCGAGCAGATGCTGGACAACCTCGAGAAGGAAGAGCCGGCGTACGGGGGCTTCTGTGAAATCATGAGAACGTTTATCAACCGGTACGATGATGAAGGAATTATCGCATACCTTCACAAGGTACGGGAGCGCGCTGATGGAGACAATAGCTGAATCAAAAGGGACAATCCTTCTTGCAGACGATAACCCGGGATCCGTGACACTGGCACGTTCCGTGCTTGAGGGGGAGGGCTACACGGTCCTTGTTGTGACCCGCAGCGAGAATGTCTTCCAGCGGGCAGCAGCGTTCCAGCCGGATCTCATACTCCTGGATATCCTTATGCCGGGAACCGATGGTTATGAAATCTGCAGGCGGCTTAAATCGAGCCAGAAGACCCGTTCGATCCCGGTCATCTTCCTGTCAGTCCTCTCAAAAACACCCGACAAGGTACGGGGTTTTGAGATCGGTGCCGTCGATTTTTTGACAAAACCGGTTGATATCCCCGAAATGCTTGCCCGGGTCAGGACCCATATTACCCTGTACCGGCTGTAGAAAAAACAGGATGTGCGTGCATCCGTGCTGCAATGGGAAGTGAAACAGTCTGCACGGTCTGAACAGGAATCCAGGAGGATGGCCCGCCTCCTCGAGGAGATGGTTGCTGAACGCACTGCGGACCTGCAAATCGCAAACGAGCAGCTGATACACGAGGCAGAGGAGCGGGCGCGGGTGGATGATGAGCTTGCAGAGACACACAAAGTACTAAAAAAGCAGTATGACGACCTCCGGATGAACTTCCAGGAATTAAAAGAAACGTACGACCTGTTAAGAAAAGTGGCTGAACATTACCACCCGGCAGCGGTTGTCGCTGGTGACGGTACAATCCTTAAGGCAAACCGGAAATTCCTGCAGCTTGCCGATGCCGGAAGCGAGAAGGAGATCACCGGAAGACCGCTGTCAGATTTTCTGGATCCGGAATCGCACCCGGATATTGCTGGTGATATCAGCAACCGGGGCATACCGGTATCCAAAAAGGCATTTGCCATGGTAAGAATCATCCGTGGGGACGGCACGGTTGTCAAAGGAGAGCTGTCAGCCGCTGCCGGGTCTTACCGTGGAAAACCTGCAACCCTTGTCATCATAGGAACCACGGTCATGAACCATCACAAAACCGGAAAGACAGGATAGCGATCAGACAAAGAGGAATATCTCCATGGTACCCCACAAAGCCAGTAACGGGACTATTCTCGTTGTCGATGATACCCCGGCGTCCATCAGCATGGTCCGGGCAGCACTTGAGGACGCGAAGTACCGGGTCCTTGTCGCAACCAGCGGCGAGAAAGCGCTCCAGCGGATCAGGACCGAGAGGCCGGACCTCATCCTTCTTGACATCCTCATGCCCGGGATGGATGGCTACGAGACCTGCCGCAGGCTCAAGGCCGATGCTGCCACCCGCGACATACCGGTCATCTTCCTGTCGGCCCTGGCCGATACGTTTGACAAGGTGAAAGGTTTCGAGCTGGGAGCTGTCGATTACCTCATCAAGCCCATGGCGCAGGAAGAGCTGCTCGCCCGGGTTCATACCCATCTCTCGATAAGCAGGCTTGAACAGGAGCTCCAGAAAGCCAACGAGGAACTCGAAACGCGGGTCGAACAGCGGACCGCTGAGCTTGCGGCAACCAATGTCCGGCTGGAAGAGGAGATCGAGGTCAGGAAACGGGCAGAGGAAGAAATCTTACAAAAAAAGGACGAACTCTACAAGGCGTATGAGGAACTGACCGCATTTGACGAGGAACTCAAGGCCAACTTCGATGAACTGAGCAGGGTGGAAAAGGAGCTTCGCTTGAGCGAGGAATATTACCGCATCCTCTTTGAGAATACCGGTACCGCAACGGTCATCCTTGAAGAAGACACGACCATCAGCCTTGCAAACACCCGGGCTGAACACCTGACCGGATACTCGCGGGAAGAACTGGTAGGCAGGAAACGCTGGACAGAGTTTGTTATCCCCGAAGACCTTGCACGGGTGAAAGAACAGCACCGCCTCCGGCGCGAGAAGCGAGAGGACGCCCTGACGGAGTACGAGTTCCGGTTGGTTACCCGCACCGGGGAAATACGTCATATTTTCCTCAACATCGACCTGATCCCCGGGACAAAAAAGAGCGTTGCATCCCTCATGGATATCACCGAACGCAAAAAGGCAGAGGATGCACTGCGGGAGAGCGAAGAGCGCTTCCGGGCTTTGTATGACGAGAACCCCTCGATGTACTTAACCCTTGATCCTGAGGGAACCGTCCTTTCCGTCAACCAGTTCGGTGCCGCACAACTGGGATATTCCGCTGAGGAACTGATCGGCCGGCCGGTCCTGGATTTATTCTATCCTGAGGATAAAGTATTGGTGCAGGAGAACCTGAAAACGTTTCTGGAGAGCAAGGGGAAAACTGCATACTGGGAGTTCCGGAAGGTCCGGAAGGATGGTACGATCATCTGGGTGGCAGAGACCGTACGGGCTGTGCAGAAGGCCGATGGCAGCACGGTAGTCCTTGTAGTCTGTGAAAATATCACGGAATGGAAGATGGCAAAGGTGGCACTGGAGCGGGCAACCAGGAAACTGAATTTACTCAATGCCATTACCTTTACCGATATCCAGGCCGGGATATTTTCCCTGCACGGGTATCTTGAACTGGAAAAGACGCTTCCAATGAATGATCAGCTGAAGGGTTACATTGACAAGCAGAATGCGATTGTCAGGGCCATCAGTGACTCCCTGAAATTTGCAAAAAAGTACCAGGACCTTGGATTGCGACCGCCGTTCTGGCAGAATGCCGGGCAGGTCTTCCTCTATGCCATCTCTCATATGGATCCCTCATTCTCATCCTTATCCCGCAGGATCAGCGTCGAAGGGCTCGGGATCTTCGCAGATCCGCTCCTGGAGGATGTCTTTTTTGCTCTTGCGGAGAATGTAGCCCGGCATGGAAAAGATGCAACTGAGATCTCCCTGTATCATGAGGAAACTCCGGAAGGACTCACGCTCATCTTTGAGGATAACGGGATCGGAATACCCATTGAGAATAAAGAGACGATATTTGAAAAACGATCGGAAACAAAGCGCGGCATGGGACTCTTCCTCTCCCGGGAGATCCTCTCTATTACCGGGATCTCCATAAAGGAGACCAGCGAACCGGGCAAAGGTGCCCGGTTTGCGATGCTCGTGCCAAAAGGGGCTTACCGATTTACCGGGAAAAATTACGGGCTGATTGAGGACACTGGAAAAAAATTTCATTGAATCCCTACTCTGACCTGGAATCAAAAGGTAGCGTGGTGGGACTGATAGATCACCCGTAGCCAACAAGACTTTTTTTATCCATGGTAGCTAGCTTGATGACCAT
>CAZMCL010000207.1:0-3753 GCA_964564375.1 uncultured Methanoregula sp.
TTCTCAAGACCCAGGACCGCCTTCATGATATCCATATTTAGTGTGCCTGAATAGTTATTAACGATAGTGCAGGTACCATGCCGCCCCCTGCGACAATATCAATATTTCCCCCCGTCCGGCAGCGTACGTTTCTGATATTCTGTATCGTCACGCGATGACGGATATACATATAACCGAGAACTTCCGATATGGGTCTATTACACCAAAGGTGGTGGTGAACATCCATGGGAACACAAGGACAGAAAATTGTTGGAACTGATGTCAGGGATCTCGTGAACCTGCTCAACAAGGCATATTCCGATGAATGGCTGGCTTACTACCAGTACTGGATTGGCTCAAAGGTGGTCAAGGGCCCCAACAAGGAGGCGGTCATCGCTGAACTGACACTCCACGCTACCGAGGAACTTGCCCACGCAATGCTTCTTACCGGCCGTATCATCCAGCTGGGCGGGACGCCGGTGACAAAACCGCAGGACTGGTACAAGCTCACCAACTGCGGGTACGATGCGCCGGACGACCCGTTCATCGTCAAGGTGTTGGAGCAGAATATCAAGGGCGAGCAGTGCGCTATCAAGACGTACAATGCCTTAATGAAGAAGTTCAGGGACAAGGACCCGGTCACGTACAACATCCTCCTAACCATCCTCACGCAGGAAGTGGAGCACGAGGAAGATCTTCAGGCACTTCTCGAAGATGTCGAGATCATCATGAAGCACAAGTGACGGCAGTTCCCGTCACTCTCTTTTTATTCTTTTACTGGAATACCCATCCCCGGGTATAAATAGTACATGCCGCAATCTCCTTGCATCACAAGGATGGTGTTTAAATGGCCGTGGAACATGTCGAAGGAAAGGATAAGGGAACGGTGATGCTCTACGCACTCTCGACCTGCGGGTGGTGCGGCAGGACCAAGGATCTCCTCCGGCAGATGGGGGTCCGGTTCGATTACGTTTTTGTCGATCTGCTGGAAGGAAAGGAGCAGGACGATGCCATGGATACTGTTGAAAAATTCAATCCCCGGGGATCGTTTCCCACGCTCGTGATCAATGATAAAAAAGCGATTATCGGGTACCGCGAGCAGGAGATCCGGGAGGCACTCGGGCCATGACTTTCACCGAAATTAACGAGAGCGATGTGGACCGGGTGTATCTCAAGCTGAAAAAGGAAGCGGAGGATGGGGGCTACCGGTTCAATCCCGATGTGGAATTCACCAAGAACCTGATCCGTGGTCTTATGAAAAATGAGCAGCGGTACGGTTATCGTGCGTGCCCCTGCCGTCTCGCGAGCGGAAAAACTGCTGAGGACCTGGATATTGTCTGCCCGTGCGATTACCGGGACCCTGACCTTGATGACTATGGCGCCTGTTATTGCGCCCTGTATGTCAGTGACGCGATTGCGCAGGGCGAGAAGCAGGTAGCCCCGGTCCCTGAGCGCCGCCCACCCCGGTCCGGGCGCGGAAAGGCGAAGGTAATCCAGGTGGTCCCGACGGGTCCCATGCCGGTCCTCCCCCTCCCGGTCTGGCGCTGCAAGGTCTGCGGCTACCTCTGCGCCCGCGAGCAGCCGCCCGGCATCTGCCCGATCTGCAAGGTGACGAAGGACCGGTTCGAGCGGTTCATCTGACGCTCTTTTTTTCGCAGTGTGTGTTTAATAACCCTCAAATATCATCCGGGACAATTCTTATGGCATGACAGGGACCGTCCAGATTGAAGTTGTCGGCTTTAAAACCTCGGAGTGCTCACCGTTCCCCTGCGATGTGGATCGCACCTGCGGCCTTACGGGCTGCTATCTTTCAGGGAAACTGATTGATGCATTTGCTGAACTGCAAAAAGTACTTGGAAAAATCTATGGCGACAAGGTGGCCCTGAAACTTACCCTTGTCGATGATGGTGTGCCGGACCATATTCGCACCATCGTCGAGCGGGACCACCCCCCCATCCCCATGGTGCTCGTAAACGGGCGCATAACGAGGATTGGCAGGATTGCTCTTGACCGAATCAAGAGCGAGATCGACAAGGAATTGTAATTTATTCCTGTCCTGGTTATTTTTTTAAAAAAAGTGCTCTGTGGAAATGATCTAAGGAGATGTTGACGCTCTTTTTGGCTAAAGCCCCGCCGCTGGGGCACCCCCAATGAGGATAACAACGTATTTCCTGTTTTGTAAAACGAAAAAACCGGTTCAATTTCAGGGGATCTCATAATTGAAGCAGCCGCACAGGCGTCCTACGGGGCGGCGGATGTCTCTTTGGTGGTATTGGGGCATTTTGCCCCCATCGTATCGATTGAGGTTTTCAACAGAGCACAAAAAAGAAAAAACTCTGGATAAAAGGTCACTCACATTAGGTGAAGCCCCCCTCTTGCGTCACCAGTCCCCCGGCAGGGGCAGAGCACAGGCGGAGCGCTGAAAGAGCGTTTGAGTTTTTAAAAAGATTTCTGCGGAGAAAAAACCGGTAATTTTTTGGCGAACCCAATATGTGGTGTGGTGCATGCCGGCTCGCGGTCAGCCCGGATGCACTTGCCGCCTGTTTTACCGCGGACTTTTTTTACCCTCCCGGATATAGTCGTATACATATGAGACCGGTGCGGAAATGGGGTCATGGACCATATTCAGTGGCAGTCATCCATGGGGGACCGGGGGCACCCGGCGAAATGGCCCCGGTTGCCCGGGAACTCTCGGCAATAACCGGGATTTTAGAACCGTTCCAGACCGAGACCACCCTTGACGGGCAGGTGCAGGAGCTCCGCGCTACTCTGGAAGAACTGGCCCTGCCCCCGGTCACGCTCATCGGTTTCTCCTGGGGTGCATTCCTTTCGTGGATAGTTGCCGCCCGCTACCCGGCGCTTGTAAAAAAACTCATCCTTGTCAGCTCCGCGCCGTTTGAGGAGCGGTACGCCCCGGCTATCATCCAGAAGCGGATGAAGCGGCTCAAAAAGAAGGAGCGGGCCGAGGCACAGGACATCCTGGCACGGATGGCTGACCCGCAGGTTCCGGACAAGGACGCACTTCTCGCCCGGCTTGGCAGCCTGCTTGCCCTTGCCGATGCATATGATCCAGTCCATCCTAATGACGAAGGCTTCCACTGCCAGTATGATGTCTTCAGCGGCGTCTGGGATGAGGCCTCCGAACTGCGGCGGAATAATGTTCTCCTCGAGATGGCAAAGGCCATAAAATGCCCGGTAGTCGCAATTCATGGGGATACCGACCCCCATCCGGCAGAAGGGGTTAATGACCCGCTCGAAAAGGAGCTTGACGATTTCCGGTTCATCCTTTTGGAGAAATGTGGCCACCGCCCGTGGATTGAGCGCTCTGCGGCAGATGAATTCTTCCGGGTGCTGGCAAAAGAGATCTGATCACACCGAGCCGGATTCACATTGCAAGGATCATTCAGAAATCCTGACGCTCTCGGGGGCTAGAGCCCCCGCCGCTGGGGCATCCCCCATTACGATGACGACGTATTACCTGTAACCGACCCCCTCTTATCCCAATGCGCCCCGTCCCCCCAACGGGGGACTGGTGGCGCAAGAGGGGGGCACCATGAATCCACCTCAAGGAGACATCTTGGTGCAAGAGATGGCTGCAGGTTTAACGACGACTCATTTCACTTCATACTCCTTCACTCCTTCCTTATCCCCCAGTATCCGCTCCTCCAGCTGTTTCCCGTGCGAACCGTTCCAGTAGAGTTTACGGCACTGCCCGCACCAGAAAAAGGAGAGGCCCCTCCAGTCTTTTGGGGCATAATCTGCCTCGCCGATATC
>CAZMCL010000208.1:0-3751 GCA_964564375.1 uncultured Methanoregula sp.
GCCTTCTCCGGTCAGGCAAACTCACAAATTATCCTCCGCCCGGATACCGACAGCCCCTTTGAATCCGGTTCGCTGAAAGGCTCGTTCAAACAGAATATGGTAGAGATCGTCTTTTCAAAGGGTTCAACCCTTGAAGTATTCAAAATGACGGGGCCGTATGCCGATTACGCAACGCTGATGCAACTTGCAGAGACGGCATATGCAAAACTCCCGTGATGATAATTCCGGCAATCCCACCTTTTTTTAATCCGTACAACGAACGTTTACGCGAGCAGCACGCTTGTTACGAGGGTTACAATGGAATTCAAGGATATTGTCATGCAGCGGTATGCCACCAAGCAGTTCGATGGCCGGATGATCGATGAGTCAGTACTCTTCACCCTACTGGACATTATCCGGTATTCTCCCTCGGCATTCAACATCCAGCCATGGAAGATCAAGGTTATCTCGGCAAGCCGGATCAAGGCGAGTCTCCGCCCGCATGCCAACGACCAGCCGCAGATCACCACCTGCTCGCACCTGCTGGTTTTCTGTGCCAATACTGAATTCGAGGCCTTAATCGACAAAGTGCTCGAAGGCATGGAGCAGTCTGGCATGCCAAAACCGATGGTTGAGCAGTATGCCGGTATGATTAAGGGCTATATTGGCTCGATGACCCCCGAGCAGCGGATGGGGTTTGCCCGCGAGCAGATCTATATCGCTCTCGGTAACGCGGTCAACGGCGCAAAGTCGCTTGGCTTTGACTCCTGCCCGATGGGCGGGTTCGACCCGGTGGCTTTTGCCGAGGTGCTTTTCCTGCCCGAGGAGTATGTCCCGGTCGTGCTCTGCGCCATCGGGTACGCGGCTGACCAGCCGCCGCAGAAATGGCGACTGCCACGGGAAGAAGTGTTTTTCTGAAAAAAAGGGGGGTTTTACGTTCTTAATTTTTTTAGCTTATTGCCGGAATTGAAGTATTTTTTAATAACATATTGTTAATTGTAAAAAAAAATGGTTTTACCGGTTAGAATTTCATAGGTTTACCCTTTAAAAAGGAGTAAATCACGATAACTCCAATCACGATTACAACGGCTATCAAGATCAGATAGACGCCATATGTGAATGTTGAAACAAACTGCGTTGAATCCATATCGCATGTCACCTCGCATAATTGTCTATGAGTATTTTGAAATAAAACCATGTTGGTTAAATTATATAATATACATTTATGCACAAATGGGGAGTCCATAAACTCACAAAGTAACAGGCTCTGCGGTCGCTTTTTAACAATGATGCAATTGCCCCCCAACCCCCTCCCCTCCCAACTACCGCCACAGGATGGTAGTTGGTCGAGCGGGGGAGGAAAATAGCATCTGGCATAAGCCCGACGATAAATTTTTTACTCCGTAGAAATGTTCTTTGGAAATATCGACGCTATCTGGGGTTCGCCCTGCCGCTGTGGCACTCCCAGTTGGGATGACGATATATTACCTGTAACCGACCTCGTCCCATCACACTGCGCCCCGTCCCCCACCGGGGGACTGGTGGCGCAAGAGGGGGGCAATCATATTCTTCCGAAATAGATTTTTTTACTGAGCCTAAAAGTTTTATAAAAAAAGAGCACTACTGCTGATTGCGCCAAATCCTTGCCAATCAATTCCCGACAACAGACAGATTATTCCGGCCGCCCCCCATCCTTCCGGTCGCCGAGCCGCTCCCCTTCCGTCACCGCTTTTACGAGTGCTTCTGCGGTAGCAAGGTCGCCTTCCTCGGCACTGGCACGAACCGCGAACGTGACATCCGTGATCAGTTTCTTTGAAAGAACGCGGGTAAGGTCGTCGATGACTGCCGCTGCCCGTGAATCGCAGCCACTGAGCTTCCCGAGCGCCCGGTCCCGTTCCCGGACACGCACGCACTCGGCCCACGTATGAAGCGAGGCAAGGACATCATCGGCGGACCGGCGGTTGAGGTGCCGGAGGAAGATTGCGAGTTCCGCCTCCACAAATGCATGTGCCCGTTCCGCCTCGGTCTTCCTTGTGCTCATTGTCTGCTCGTTGATAAACCGGAGACTGTCGATGGTGAAGAGGTGGACGCCGTCAATGGTGTCGGCGCCCTCCTCCACGTCGCGGGGCTGGGCAATATCTACGAGGATCAAGGGGCGGGGATGCCCCTCCACCGGCCAGCACCGGTCCCGCATGGCATGGGCGAGTTCCTGCCTCTTTATGACCGGGTGGGGTGCGGAGGTACAGGAAATGACCACATCTGATAGCGTGATATAGTGGTAGAGCTCCGGGAACCGGACTGCTTTTCCCCCGATCTTCCCGGCAAGGATAATGGCCCGGCCGTACGTGCGGTTCGCAACATACATGGCCGTGAGTTTCTTCTCGGCAAGTGCCTGGGCGACAAGAAGCCCCATTTCACCGCTGCCTACCACAAGGATGTGCTTCCCCTCAAGGCTCCCGATCTCCGCTTCGGCGAGCTGAACGGCGGCTGACCCGATGGAGACCGCTCCCCGGTTGATGAGGGTCCGCTTCCGCACTTCGATGCCGACATGGATGGCCTTGGTCACGCAGTGTTCAAGCAGGGGGGAGATCGTGCCAGCTTCCTGTCCGTCGCAAAGGGCTTTTTTGAGCTGGCCGATAATCTGGTCTTCACCTACGATCATCGAATCGATCCCTGATGCGAGGGCAAAGAGGTGCCGGAGGGCACCGACATCCTCGTGCATAAAGAAGCCTTCACGGTCCTGCTCTGCGAGGAATCCCCGGAGTGCCTGAGGGTCGCCCTCGACTATCACCTCCACGCGGTTGCAGGTCTGGAGGAGAATGACTCCAGCAAAGCGCTCCTTTGCCGCAGCGAGGAACGCCGGCTCGTCCCCGAACCGGAAGGATTCAATGGCAGTCACGTTTGCGGTATGGTGGCTGACGCCCGCTATAGATATCATCACACCGGCAGGTTCAGTCATTCAGGTACCTCGTCCGGATATCCTCCCAGACATCGGACCGCTTTGCTTCAAGCGCCGCCCATACCGTGGGATCGCGGAGGACCTTTGCGATGATGGCAGAGCGCTTCTTCTGGTCGGGCTCCTGCACTCTGAGGACTTCCCGCAGACGGATCTGGAGAGCAATCATGTCGTCCAGCTCCGGGAAGTTCTCTTCGATCTTCTCGCGGATATACCGGGAGACTGCCGGGCTGTTGCCCCCGGTGCTCACCGCAATCGTATAGTTTTCTCCCCGCGTGACCGCGGGCATGATCACGTCCCCGGTCTCACCATGGGCATTGTTGAAGAGGATACCGGTTGCCCTGCAGAGCTTCCCGATCCGGTTGTTTACCACCGGGTCGGAGGTTGCGGCAATAACCAGGAACGACCCGGTCAGGATAGCGGCTAGGCTCCTGCCGGATTCTGTCACAATATCGAGGTCCTTCCGGGTGATCTTCAGGTCGTCGAATGCAGGAACGAACGACCGGCTCGCTACCACCACATCGCCCTTACCGGAGAAATAGGCAGCCTTGCGGGCTGCCACATCCCCCCCTCCGAAGATGACGACGCGCCGGCCGGTGAAGTCAATGAAGAGTGGGATCATCTGATAATAGTTAGGGCAATGGCGTTACATTAAGATGTTGGAACGCGTGCCGGAACCGGAACCTGTCGCCCTGCGGTTCGATATGCTTAAATTGTTTGACTCCCCACATTGTAGAGCACACTGCGCCGATAGTGTAGTGGTTATCACTAGGCGTTGCCAACGCCTAAACCCGGGTTCGAGTCCCGGTCGGCGCA
>CAZMCL010000209.1:0-3750 GCA_964564375.1 uncultured Methanoregula sp.
TCTTCCGCCAGCGGATCGCTGACGAGTACTCTCGCATTTGCCATAAAAAACCCATACAATATCTGCGCCATACTTAATCAGGGTTATTCTTTTCCCCGACCGTCACCTAGTGCAGATCTCCCGGTAAAGAACAGGGATACAGGGGGTGACGTTGCCTGCGGTAAAAATACGGGGCAGCGCGGTGCACCAGAACCGGTCTGGCAGGGTAATTTTTATGGACGGGAAGCGAGATTAATACAGGTGCGAGCATGAAAAATGTGCCCAATATTTTATGGCTCGAGGAGATCCGGAAAGAGGATATCATCTCTGTAGGGGGCAAGGGTGCATCCCTTGGCGAGATGGCGTCCATTGGTCTGCCGGTCCCGAAGGCTTTTGTAGTGACAGCCCAGGCATTCCGCAGGTTCCTTGTGGAGACAGGAATCGAGCAGAAAATCTTTAGTTCTTACGAGAACCTCGATGTGGAGAACAGCGAGGCACTCGAGAAGGCGGCCGACGGGGCAAAGGATATGGTCATGAAGGCAAAGATGCCGGCCGCCATCCGTGACGATATTAAGAAGGCCTACAGGAAGATGGCTGCAAAGGACCTCATAGTGGCAGTCCGGTCCAGCGCCACCGCAGAAGACCTGCCGGATGCGAGTTTTGCCGGTCAGCAGGAGACCTATCTCAATATCAAGGGCGAAGCAGCACTCGTCGAATCTGTCCAGAAGTGCTGGGCCTCCCTCTACGGTGCCCGGGCCATCTATTACCGGGCCAAGCAGGGCTTTGACGACCATACAGTGAATATCGCCGTAGTAGTCCAGCAGCTCGTCCATTCCGAGAAGGCCGGCGTTATGTTCACGTCCCACCCGATCACCGGGGAACCAAAGGCCATCATCGAGGGGTCATGGGGACTTGGCGAAGCGGTCGTCTCCGGCACCGTATCTCCGGATAACTATGTCTTTGACCAGCGGACCGAGAAGGTCGTGGACACGTTCATCGCCAACAAGAAAGTCGAGATCATTGCCGATGGCGACAACGGCACGAAGGTCGTCGATGTGATCGGAGCACGTCAGGACGCGCTGGTGCTCTCGGAAGCTGAGGTGGCAAAACTGGCAATGTACGGCAAGATTGCCGAGGACCACTACGGGATTCCGCAGGACGTTGAGTGGGGCATCGTGGGCGAGACGTTCTATATCCTCCAGTCACGCCCGATCACTACCATCGGTACAAAGAAGGAGGTAACGGGCATATCAGACCAGAAGAGTAGTGCAAAACTCCTCATCAAGGGGCAGGGAGCAGCTCCCGGTATTGCCTCCGGTAAAGTCGTCATCATCAGAGATGTCCGGGATGTCGGGAAAGTCAAGGAAGGCGACATCCTTGTCACGAAAATGACCAATCCGGACATGGTGCCGGCCATGCGCAAAGTCGCCGCCATTGTCACCGACGAGGGCGGGATGACCTGCCATGCGGCAATCGTCAGCAGGGAACTGGGCACTCCCGCAGTTGTCGGCACAAAGAATGCAACCAATATGCTCAAGCCAGACCAGATCGTGACCGTTGACGGCGAGAAAGGGCATATCTACGAAGGGGTCATCACCGCTCCTGCCCCCACGCAGGCTGCGACCGTGGCACAGGCCGGAGCCAGTGCACCCCTTATCACCGCAACGAGCGTCAAAGTCAACGTCTCCATCCCCGAAGCCGCAAAGCGGGCAGCGGCAACCGGCGCAGACGGCGTCGGCCTCCTCCGGATCGAGCACCTAATCCTCGGTCTGAACAAGACCCCCGGCTGGTTCATCGCCAACCACAAGGAAGAGGAGTTCGTGGCCGAACTCCACGATGGCATCAAGACCGTGCTCGACGCGTTCCCGGGTAAAACCGTCTGGGTACGGACGCTTGATGCCCCCACAGACGAGTTCCGGAATATGCAGGGCGGCGAGAACGAGCCGAACGAGCACAACCCGATGCTCGGCTGGCGCGGCATCCGCCGCGACCTTGAGACTCCGGACCAGTTCCGGCTCCAGGTCGAATCCTTCAAGCGCCTCTGGAAGGAAGGCTACGATAACCTCGGCATCATGTTCCCGATGGTCTCCCATCCCGACCAGTTCATGGCGGCAAAAGCGATGATGGCTGCCAGCGGTGTCGATGTCGAGAACGTGGACCTCGGTATCATGATCGAGATCCCGTCAAGCGCCATCATGATCGAAGACTTCATCCGCTGCGGGATCAAGTTTGCCTCGTTTGGCACCAATGACCTTGTCCAGTACACGCTCGCCATCGACCGGAACAACGAGAATGTTGCGAACATGTATAATCCCCAGCACCCGGCGGTCCTCTCCCTGATCCACAACGCGATCCAGACCTGCCGGGCGTACAACATTGAGGTCTCCATCTGCGGGCAGGCAGGCTCCGACCCGAAGATGGCCACATGGCTCGTGGAGCACGGTATCACGAGCATCTCGGCCAACATCGACGCGATTGCCAAAATCCGCGAAGCGGTTGCCCGCACCGAGAAGCGCATTATCCTTGAAGCAGCGAGATCAAAGGATGCTGAATAAGGGCAGGAGCGAAGAGGAACTCTTCACCTTTTTTGCTGAGAAGAAGTTGCAGGATCTCGACTACGGCTTCATCCTCAGCTCCATGTGCACCAACCCCCATAGCGTAGCCGTACGGGCGCACTGCATGTTCATGGAGACGAACCTCGGCGACCCCGGGCTCTTTCCGGGCACAACTGCTCTCGAACAGCTGCTGGTGAAGCGCTTTGGCGACCTCTTCCACTGCCCGGATGCGGGCGGCTATGCAACGAGCGGCGGCACGGAGTCCAACATTCAGGCGCTCCGGCTCGCAAAGGCGCTCCGGCACGAGGTTGCAGAGCCCAATGTCATCGTCCCGGCCTCTGCCCACTTCTCGTTAAAGAAGGCCTGTGATATCCTCGGGCTTGAAATGCGCAAGGCACCGCTGGGTGCAGATTACCGGATGGAGGCAGACAGCGCAGCTGAACTCATCGATAAGGACACTATCGCCCTTGTCGGGGTTGCCGGCACTACCGAGTACGGCATGGTGGACCCCATTGTTGATCTCGCGAAGATTGCAGTCCAGCATAACCTCTTCTTCCACGTGGACGCAGCCTTTGGCGGCATGGTGATCCCGTTCCTCGACCGCCCCATTCCCTTCGACTTCGCCATAAATGGCGTCACGTCCATTGCTGTCGACCCGCACAAGATGGGCATGAGCACGATCCCCGCCGGTTGCCTGCTGACACGGGATAAAGATGCCCTCACCGCCCTCAACATCGACACCCCGTACCTCACCGTGAAGCAGGAGTATACCCTTGGCGGCACCCGTCCCGGCGCTCCAGTTGCCGGCGCCCTTGCGGTGATGGACTACCTCGGGGTTGAGGGCATGAGAGCCATCGTCTCGGGGTGCATGAAGAATACGGAGCGGCTCATCGCCGGCATGGAAACGCTCGGCATCCCGCGGGCGGCAACGCCGGACGTGAACGTCGCGACCTTTGTCTGCGATGAGAAGCGGATAAAGGCACCGTGGAAGGTCTCGTGGACGTGCCGGAAGCACCTGCGGATTGTCTGCATGCCGCACGTCCACGCCGACCGCATCGAGGCATTTTTACGAGATACTGGTGATTTTGATGCTTGACAGACTGGTAGAATCCTTAGAGACCTGCCCCATGGTGAAGCGGGGAGAGTATAACTATTTCATCCACCCGATCACCGATGGCGTGCCAATCGTTGAACCCGCACTCCTCCGCGATGTCTG
>CAZMCL010000210.1:0-3740 GCA_964564375.1 uncultured Methanoregula sp.
TGATACGGCTCCCGTCCCGGGTGAAGAGGGGGCTTGCCAGGTAGCCTTCCTTGTTGTAGACGCTGATATCGTCCTCGGTTGCCTGCTCCAGTTCCTCCGTGGTCATTGCCGGGAGAGCGAGACCGGATGCGCCGAGTGCCAGGAAGAACGGGGCAATGCAGAGGGCGAGGACCACGACGAGGATCAGCCCCCACGTGAGAAAACCCCGGGATGTCGCGTGGACAGGCAGGAGACGGGCGGGCTCCGCCGCGGGAGGTTTGGCACCGGTGCCGACATGGTCGTACACGTTGGTGAGGAACCGGCACCGGAAGACCATCATGATCGGCATGAGGAGGGAGGCGATCGCCGGGCCTGCTACCAGGATACCGGAGAGCAGCTGGGTCGCAAGACTGAAGAGGAGACAGGCGATGATGAGGAAGATGAGGCAGAAGACGTAATACAAAAAGCCGATACGGCTGATGGCCGCGGAGATTGCGGAGAAGGCAAAGGCCTCGCGGACGCTGCCGGACCGTGCAAAGCGGATCATCCCGATGGTGCCGAACACCAGGTTCATGAAGAAGATGAACAGCGAGATGAGGAGGAATATTGTGGTAATGAGAATCATCATGAAGATCCCATACACCGAGGAGGAGGCGGACCGGAACAGGAGGAACATAACTCCCATAATCAGGAAAAGCGGGAGAGCCCAGATTACCCCGATGACCGTGAGTTTGATCCCGTCAAGGAAAAGATCGCCGGGATACTCGAAGCCGGGCGGGGTAGCGCCACCGCGGAACAACCGGACGGTATAGCCGGTGAGTAAAAACGAGCCGGTGATGCCAACGATAATGAGGGGGAACACCACCCACGGGATTTGTTCCCAGCGGATGGATAAGCCTGCGATGACCTTCGTCCAGTCAACGATATACGAGATCAGGAGCCATGGGACGCCGAGGAGGAAGAGGACAATCCAGCGGGAGTACGGGTCAAGGAGGGTAGCCCCAGTGAACCGGAGAGATTTTCGGATATTATCGATAAACCGCATTATTCACCGTCAATGAGATTTGCCGCTTCTATAAATAAACCAATATCATTTTGTTTTCTTCATAAACGAGAGGATTATCCACCCGGTAGCCGGGTCTTTTAAAATTTGCTCTGTAGAAATCCTGTTTCCTTTTGTCGGATACCCCCCTCTTACACCACCAGTCCCCCGGGGGGACGGTACGCACTCGCGATGGGACGAGGCGCCGGTTACCGGTAATTGTCATCATCGCAAAGCAGGGGATGCCACGAGCGTGCGGGGGCAGAGCGCGAAGCGCAAGCCCCTGGGAGCGCCAGTATTTTTAAAATTGATTTCTACAGAGCATTAAAATTTAAAAACTGGACCTTTTGCTACCCTCCGGATACGAGCATTTTGCAACCTGCATAGCTATATTCGTTTACAACAGCCCTTAAAAAAATAAAAATAGTTAGAAATTCCAGGCGTGCTCACTTGCGCTTTTTCTCGAGCTTCTTGAGCTTCTTCTTGGCGGCCTGGCTGCCACCTTCCGCCAGCTTCGAGAGTTCTTCTGCCTTGGCCTTCTTTGCCTGGTTCAGCTTCACCAATTGTTTCTTACTCGTTGGCATACAGTTACCTCGCTACACCGTTGGCTGGTTCTGTTTATCTATTTACCTTAAAAAATCCCTGTATTGTTGTACCAGCCTGGAAAGGCTTCGAATAAACGAAAAACTGGTGTATTCAACTGCTATTTTACCATTTTGTCCGTCAGCAAAATGTTATTTTAAAAAAAAATTTAGTCATCGTCCTCCTCATCGAACTGCGGCCATATATACTCGTCGTTTGCGGGGTCCTGCCCGTAGTATTCAGGAATCCGCAGGTCCCGCAGGGGATCGTCATCAGGGTTGACCTGATCCCACACCATATTCCTGCTGCCCCGCATGCCCGGCCCCGCATAGCCATCACTCCCCCGGTGACCTGCACGGTTTTTTCCACCTCGCACCATCTTCACCTCACCTCCGTTCCACTCGTTTACCGGAAAATACATTTCAATCCTGCTGTCAGGATAAAAAGATTTGCACGGGACGGGGGTGTTGCAGGATCTCCAATGCACAAAGATTCCTGCCCCCACATCTCCAGGCGGGATCTTTTACGCTCATCCGGCGGGAAAGGCGCAGCCGTTTAATATTTTTCCCTTGTTCATGACCGGAAAAACAGGGAAACTTCGTCAACAAAAAAGAAAGGGGAACCCTGGCCCGGGAGCCGGAAATGTATCTATTGCCGCCGTAAAGCAAACACGAGCGCCACCATACCCAGCGCTCCAATCGCAGCAGTGGGCAGCAGCCCGGCCTTTGTCGTCGGGACAGGGACCGTCTCCTGAGCGGCACCCGCATCCGTTGCCGCGGCATCCTGCGGTGCAAACCCTACCGGCGGCACGACATTCACCACGAAGACCGAGATCGGTTGCGGGCCGGCCATACCTGCCGCTCCAGCGGGACATTCCCGGGATGACGCCTCGCCCTTGACGAACGTGACCGCGATGCTGGAGCCATCGTTCCGGCCATTATATTCCAGCATCTGCCGGGGCTCGAGAACCTTTGCAAAAACCACTGTGCCGCTGCTCTTCACCTTCACATTTGCCGATGTCGCGGTGCAGGTTGTGCCGTAACAGGTCGTGCAGTCAGGGATCGTGGTGATGTCGAGCGCGTAATCGCCCACCAGCGGGAACGGAACCGCGCCCGGGTCATTACCCACGATATCGGTCACGTACTGCTCGTCCTGGCCGGACCCATAGAGCTTTGCAAGCGTGATCCAGGTCCCGCCGGTACCGCCAAGGCTCGTGGCAACAGCAGTATCCCCGGTTTTGAAGACGGAGAATACAGCGCTGTTGGGGACGGTCCCGGTCACCGGCACGCTGTCAATCGGCGTGAACGTGCAGTCCGGTGCCCCGTCTGCCGGGAAATTGCAGCCATACCGGGCCGGGTTTTCGATGGTTATCGTGTTCTTCTCCACATCGAGCGCAGAGACTGTACCCTCCAGCGTGACTTCAAGGAGGGCCGCCGATGCCGGTACCGCATACGTGCACACGATGAGAGCAGCGATGATTATCGGAAAGAAAAATTTTGACTCCATTGATGAGGTTCACCTTTTAATATATAACGAGTGTCCCCCGGGAGGCATTAAAGGATCCCCTACCGCCACCCTTTTTCAGTGGCCCGCCCAACCTCTGTACCATGAAGGTGACATTTCTTGGGACCAACGGCTGGTTCGACACCGCTACCGGCAACACCGTCTCCGTGCTTGTGCAGACGGAAGACTATGACATTATCTTCGATGCCGGCAACGGGATCGCAAAGGCCGACCGCTACATCTCGCAGGAGAAGCCGGTCCTCCTCTTCATCTCCCATTTCCATATCGACCATATCGCGGGCCTTCACACGCTCGTCAAGTTCCGGTTAAAACAGGGCCTGAAGATCTACACCCAGCCGGGTGGCGCTGCCCTCCTCCGCACCTTTGTTAATGAACCATTCACCGTTCCGCTCGACAAGCTCCCGTACCCTGCGCAGGTCATCGAGCTTGAAGAAGGCATTCACAAACTCCCCTTCACGGCAGAGTGCCGGTCGCTCGTCCACCCCGCCCCCTGCTATGGCTACCGGGTCGGGATTGACGGAAAAGTCATCGCCTTCTGCACGGACACCGGCGTCTGCGACAATGCAGTCACCCTTGCCCGCAACGCCGACCTGTTCATCACGGAATGTTCCCT
>CAZMCL010000211.1:0-3723 GCA_964564375.1 uncultured Methanoregula sp.
TATCATGAAGGCGGTCCTGGGTCTTGAGAATGGACAGGTTGTCCAAGGGGAAGGATTTGGTGTCGAAGGTGAATGCACCGGCGAACTGGTGTTCAATACCTTAATGTCGGGATACATGGAGGCGCTCTCCGATCCCAGTTATTTTGGTCAGATCCTCATGTACACCTTCCCGACAATCGGCAATTACGGTGTCGATGTGCAGAACATGCAGAGCCAGAATGTCAAGGCTCTTGGGGCAGTATGCCGCGAGATTTGCGACAAGCCGGATGCACCCCTTTCTATCCGTGAATATTTCGAACAGAAAAGACTGCTGGGCATCTGCGGGGTCGATACACGGAGCCTCACTATCAAGACCCGGGTCCACGGCACCATGCGGGCAGCCCTCATTGTAGATAGCGACGATAGCGAACAGGCCGTTGCCCTCGCCCGGAAGGCCCCTTCACCGTCCGACATTGATCCTATCCCCGAAGTATCCTGCAAGGCACCCTACCGCATCCCGGGGAAAGGAAAACGCGTGGCCGTAATCGATCTCGGCATCAAAACCAACATGATAACGAGCCTTTCGCGCCGGAAAGGCGACCTGTATATCTTCCCCCACGATTCAGCCCCGGACGAAATTTTTGCCTGCGAGCCGGACTGCCTCTTTTTAACCAATGGCCCCGGCGATCCCAAGCGTGCGGTAAAAACTATTGAGACCGTGAAAAAATGTATCGGCAAACTGCCTATCTTCGGGATCTGCATGGGCAACCAGATTGCTGCCCTTGCGCTTGGGGGCGATACATTCAAGCTCAAGTTCGGCCACCGCGGGGCAAACCAGCCGGTAAAATATTACGATGGCAGGATCTTCATCACAACCCAGAACCACGGGTATGCGGTAGACAAAGACTCGCTGCCCGAGGGCTGTGAGATCACCTTTGTGAATGCAAACGACGGAACAGTCGAAGGATTCGAGAACCTGGACCTGAAGATAAACTGCGTGCAGTTCCATCCTGAAGCCCATGCCGGGCCGATGGATACGGAATGTCATTATTTTGACGGTATGTTCAGGAGGCTCGAATAATGCCTAAAATGGAGCATATCAAAAAAGTCCTCATCATCGGTTCGGGACCTATCCAGATCGGGCAGGCAGCAGAGTTCGATTTCTCCGGCAGCCAGGCCTGCCGTGCTATGCACGAAGAGGGCGTCGAGGTCGTCCTGATCAACTCCAACCCGGCAACGATCCAGACCGACCCGGAGATGGCCGAGACTATCTACATTGAACCAATCCGGGCCGATGTAATCACGAGGATCATCGAGAAGGAGAAGCCCGACGGGATCCTCTCCGGAATGGGTGGCCAGACCGGTCTGAACATGACCGCCGAGCTTGCCGAGAAGGGCGCACTTGAGGGTGTTGAGATCCTCGGCACCCCCCTTGAAGCGATCTATCGCGGGGAGGACAGGCAGAAGTTCCGGGAACTGATGCTCCAGATCGGTGAGCCGATCCCCAAGAGTATTATCCTGACCAGCATGACGCAGATCGATGAGGCGATCGAGACAATCGGCCTTCCTGCGGTTGTCCGTCCTGCCTACACCCTTGGCGGCGCAGGCGGGGGAATTGCGAAAACCCGCGAGGAACTGGTCCGGACCATTGAACACGGGCTCTCGCGCTCGCGCATTCACCAGGTACTGATCGAAGAGAGCGTGCTTGGCTGGAAAGAGATCGAGTTCGAGGTCATGCGGGATTCCGCCAACACCTGCATCATCATCTGCGGGATGGAGAACGTGGACCCGATGGGCATCCATACCGGTGAAAGTGTTGTAGTTGCCCCTATACTCACCCTCCGTGACGACGAGTTCCAGATGATGCGCAGTGCGGCAATCAAGATCATCCGGGCCCTTGATGTCCAGGGAGGCTGCAATGTGCAGTTTGCCTTTAAGGACGGAGATTACCGGGTCATCGAAGTGAACCCCCGTGTCTCCCGTTCATCAGCCCTCGCATCCAAAGCCACAGGCTACCCGATAGCCCGCGTTGCAGCAAAAATCGCCATCGGTCTCCGGCTGGACGAGATCACCAACACCGTCACCGGCTGCACTCCGGCCTCGTTCGAACCCACTATCGATTACATTGTGGTCAAAGTCCCCCGCTGGCCGTTTGACAAGTTCAAGGGCGCGGACCGGACTCTTTCCACTTCTATGAAGAGCACCGGCGAAGTCATGGCCATAGGCCGAACCATTGAGGAGGCACTCATGAAGGCAAAACGTTCGCTCGATACGGTCGTGCTGAAGCACACGAGCCCAAGCGAGATCCGCATGATCCTCTCCCGGCCAACCGATGAGCGGTTCCACTGTCTCTTCGATGCGTTCCGGCAGGGGTTCACGCTGGAAGAGATCTGCCAGCTCACCTCAATTGCCCCGTTCTTCTTGGAGAAGATCAAAAACATCGTCGAGATGGAGAGCCGGCTCGCTGAGAGTAAAAGTCCGGCCGACATTCTTGCCGCGAAAGGATATGGCTTCTCCAACGCCGAGATTTGTCTGTTGACCGGCAAACCCGCTGACGAGATCGAGAAGATCACCGGTCTGCCCTCGTACAAGATGGTCGACACTTGTGCTGCGGAGTTCCCCGCGATAACGCCCTATTTCTACTCCACGCAGGAGCCGGACTGCGAGATCGTCCCCACCGACAAGCAGAAAGTGCTCATCCTCGGTTCCGGCCCCATCCGGATCGGGCAGGGTATCGAATTCGATTACTGCACCGTCCACGCGGTCAAGGCACTGCGGGAGGAGGGCGTGGAGGTCCATATCGTTAACAACAACCCCGAAACGGTATCCACGGACTTTGACACTTCGGACCGGCTCTTTTTTGAGCCCATGCAGCTTGAAGATATCACAAACATCATCAGGAAAGACAAGTATCGCGGCGTGATGGTGCAGTTTGGCGGTCAGAATGCGGTCAACCTCGCCGTTCCCCTGGAAAAGGAGATGGCACGCCTCGGGCTCCCCACAAAGATCCTCGGGACCAGCCCCGACGCGATGGACGTTGCCGAGGACCGGGACCGCTTCAGCGAACTTCTGGATGAACTGAATATCCCCCAGCCGCCCAATGCATCCGCTCATTCGACAGCTGAGGCCCGGGAGATGGCAGAACAGATCGGCTACCCGGTCCTCGTCCGCCCATCCTACGTCCTGGGCGGGAGGGGCATGGAAATTGTCCATGACGCTGCCGAGCTGGAAAGTTACATGGCCAAAGAGGAAGTTCTCGCAGACCCCCAGCACCCGGTACTCATCGACTCCTACCTCCAGAATGCCGTGGAACTCGATGTCGATGCCGTATGCGATGGCGAGGATGTCCTCATCGGCGGCATCATGGAACACATCGAGCAGGCCGGTATCCACTCGGGCGATTCTGCCTGTGTTATCCCGCCCCAGTCACTCACGGAGGATGTCATCCAGACCGTGCGGGACTATACCAGGAAGATCGGGCTTGGACTGGGCGTTATTGGTCTTGTCAACCTCCAGCTTGCCGTCCGGGATACAATCGTCTATGTCCTTGAAGCCAACCCGCGGGCAAGCCGGACCGTGCCGTTCGTCTCCAAGGCAACGGGACTCCCCATTGCCAAGATTGCCGCAAAGGTCATGGTGGGCAGGAAGATAAAGGACCTCGGGTTCCAGGAACGTAAGTTTTCACACGTTGCAGTCAAGGAAGTACTCCTGCCGTTCAACAAACTCGCGGGTGTCGATACGATG
>CAZMCL010000212.1:0-3720 GCA_964564375.1 uncultured Methanoregula sp.
CTCCCCTGCCTCGACCTGATCAAGGATCTGCTGACGCTCAGTTGAGAGCCGGGCGGAGAAGTAGGCGCCGGCAAGGTCGACAATGAACCGGTGCCCGTGCTCGGTCACCTCCGTCCGGGTCGTGGGCTTCCCGGCAAGGATTACGAGTTCGCGCGTGCGGTACTCCCCGCTCACCTCACCTTTTGCGAAGACGACCGTATGGAGGGAGGGGCGCGAGACGAGGATCTTCTCTGCTCCTGCCGGGTCATCGTCCTGCAAGATTGCAATCCCGCCGACCAACTCATGACGGGGAAGCGGTTCGCGGCCCGGGTGCGCCTCAAACTCGTAACGGTCAGCGCCATCGCGTTCGGCAAGGACAGGCAGGACGAGCTCGCTTCCCTCGCGCAGTACCCGGAGCGTTACATCGAGCGCGCCCTCCTGTATCAGCGCCTGCCGCACCACCTCCCCCTGCCGTGCCGGCACCCGTACACCCCACTGTTCAACCGTCATTTCGACCACGTATATCATAAGACTCTACGTACTAACCAATAATCATGGCTGATGATACCGGGCAGCAGGAAGGCAGCAGGAACGGTGAAATGCCAGGCCGGGACGACGAGAAGGACATGATAATCAAAAACAAGCTCAGGGACGGCTCGATCAAACTTTACGAGATAGAGAGGGAACTCGCACCCATCGATGCGATCCGGATCCGGCGCGAATATATCGAGGGGGAGACCGATACAAGGCTTGACAATATCGGGATCTTCTCGATCGACATAGAGCGCGTGGTAAAGCGGAACTGCGAGAACATGATCGGCACCGTGCAGGTCCCGGTCGGCGTTGCCGGGCCGATCCGGATCAACGGCGGCTATGCGCAGGGAAATTACTGGCTCCCGCTCGCAACTACTGAAGGAGCGCTAGTTGCTTCCGTGAACCGCGGGTGCAGCGCGATTACCAAAGCCGGCGGGGCAGATGTCCGTGTCCTTCACGACGGGATGACCCGGGCGCCGGTCTTTGCAACCGGGAGCGTTTCCCACGCGGCACAGGTCTGCGACTGGGTGAAGGCGCACCGCGACGATATCAAAACCCTGGCCGAGAGCACCACCTCGCACGGGAAACTGACCGATGTCGTCACGTTCGTTGCGGGCACCAGCGTCTATGTCCGGCTCGAGTTCGACACCAAGGACGCAATGGGGATGAACATGGTCACCATCGCAAGCGCGAAAGTGGCAGAACTGATCGCGCAGAGCACCGGTGCCCGGCTCATCGCCCTCTCGGGCAATATGTGTACCGACAAGAAACCCGCAGCCATCAACGCCATCATGGGCCGGGGCAGGAGCGTTGTTGCCGGCATCGCGCTCACGAACGAGCAGATCACCACAATCCTGAAGACCGACGCCAAAGCCCTTGTCGAAGTGAACTACCGCAAAAACCTTGTCGGGTCTGCCCGGGCCGGGGCCATGGGGTTCAATGCTCATGCCACCAACGTTGTTGCCGCGATGTTCATTGCCTGCGGGCAGGACGCCGCCCATGCCATCGATGGCAGTACCTGCATCACCACGGTCGATCTCACGGAGACCGGCGTCTATGTCGCTGTCACCCTCCCCTCCCTCCCTGTCGGAACCGTTGGTGGAGGAACCGGTGTCGAGACACAAGCTGAGTGCCTCAGGATCCTTGGCGTAGCCGGTGGCGGCACACCACCGGGAACCAATGCAAGGAAGCTCGCAGAGATCATCGGCGCCGCAGTCCTTGCCGGCGAACTCTCCCTCCTCGGCGCTCTTGCAGCCCAGCACCTTGCCCGAGCCCACCAGCAGCTGGGCCGGGGATAATTTTTTTTTCTGATCGATCAGACCGGTTTCTTTTTTCCCCAAAACGGAGAGGGACTCATGTGCCCCGCTTCAGAACCGGAACCACTTCATCATAACGAGCGCGTCTTCGCCATTGGCATAATAGCTCTCGATGCCGAACACGTTCTGGTAGCCCATGTGCCGGTAGAACTTCTGAGCTGCCGCGTTCGAAACGCGCACTTCCAGCTGGACAGCAGTGGCAAGTTCCAGCCTGAACTGGTTTTCAGTCCGGGTGACGAGGAGCCGGCCGATCCCGCAGTGCCTGAAGCGGGGGCTCACGGCAAGGTTGCAGATGTGCCCGTAGATATTCTCCCCGGTGTCCTCAAGCGCGCCCACCAGGAAACCGGCAATCCGGCCCTCACATATGGCCACAAAATACGTTGTGGGATAATAGGTAAGAGCTTCTAAGAAAACTCCCTGCTCCCAGGGGTCGATGAACGACTCCTTCTCGATGGCAACAATCGCCCCGATATCCGTGGGCATGGCCCGCCGTATCTTTGGCTGGGAGGGGTGAACAATTTCACGGGGTCGGATCATGGGCGGGGCACCGGTTTTTTCTCGACTATAGGATGCTGCGTACGTTCACATCAATATTGTTACGCCAGGAACGGCTGGTGCGGGAAAATATATGGGAGTACGCCCAATTATTCAGGGCAAGTCTTTATCAGTATTTTTTCAGGCTGGATGTGGGTGTATGGTCAGGATTTATCGTTTTACCGGAGTGCGGCCGGAGCGTTCGGAGGCCCCGGCGATTGCTGCGGTCCCGTATGATGTCGTGACAGCAGATGAGGCACGGGCAATTATTGCAAAGAACAACAAGAGTTTTCTGCGCGTGAGCCGCCCGGATGCCGAGCTTCCGGATATCCCGGCCAATGACCCGCGGATCTATGAGCGGGCACGCGAGAATTTTATAGCGCTCATTAACAGCGGGCAGATGTGTCGCGATCCTGAGCCGGGAATGTACCTGTACCGGGTGAAGCAGGACGGGGACACGTTCCTTGGGCTCTGTTGCTGCCTTGACGTCGACGATTACCGGAACACCAGCATCCGCCGCCACGAACAGACCCGCTATGACAAGGAAGAGGACCGCACCCGCCACATCGGGACAACAAAGACCCACAACGGCCCCGTGGTGCTCCTCTACCGGGACTCCGGTGAGGTCTTTGCCTTCATTAAATCCCTGATCACCCCCGAATCTGAGCCAGACGCGGACGTAAAGAGCCCGGACGGCGGTATCCACCAGATATTCCGGATCACCGATCCGGTTGTTCTCGACCGGCTTGAACAGACCTTCTCCTCCATCCCGGCACTTTACATCGCTGACGGCCACCACCGGGCAAAGTCCGCTGTCAATGTTGCCGACCGCCGGATCGTTGCCGGGGAGCCCGCGAATGGCGAGGTCTCCCGGTTCCTGGGGATCATGTTCGCTCACAATAAGGTGAAGATCCACGGTTACAGCCGGCTTCTTGTCAACCTCGGCAAATTCACCCACGACGCGTTTCTTGAAAACCTGAAAAAATACTATGATGTCAAACCCTATGGAAGGGTGAACGGCCGCGAGTTCAATATCGGGCCGAAGTGTGGAAAACCCGCAAATTACCACATCGTCCACATGTATCTCGGGGGCCAGTGGTACGAGTGCACCCGCCTTATTGACAAAAAAGCAGCACCGCTCGAAGCCCTTGACGTTGCAGTCCTCCAGACCTACGTGCTCGAAGGGCTGCTGGGGATAACCGATCCCCGCGGGGATGTACGGCTCCAGTACCTCGGTGGCGCCCGACCGGTTGCCGACCTCGAAAAACTCGTTGACACGGGGCAGTACCAGCTTGCATTTGCTATGCAGCCGGTAAAAGTCGAGACCGTCCTGTCCATTGCGGACGGTGGCGGGGTC
>CAZMCL010000213.1:0-3679 GCA_964564375.1 uncultured Methanoregula sp.
CGCACCCGGATCAAAAACGAGCGCACTTTCTTTGACGAACATGGAGCGATCTTCCAGTCCGGCACAGCCGAGATCCGGCTCCTCCGCATCTTCGAGGAATACCTCTACCTCCCGGTTGCGCGGGGATTTACACACCTTGCCGCGACCATTGCAAAGTTCCAGAACGGCTGCCTGGACACCTACCTGCTCTACGTCTTTGTTACGGTAATCGTGCTCCTCGTCTTCTTAGGGTGGTCGGCATGAGCATGGCATTCATCCTCTACATCCTCGTCAATACGGCTCTAGTACTGCTCATCGCCCCGCTCTTTTCCGGCCTCATTAAAAAGGTCAAGGCATGGACGCAGGGGAGGCAGGGCCCGCCGGTCTTCCAGCAGTATTACGTTCTCGGAAAACTGCTTAAAAAGGAGGTCATCTACTCCCCCAACTCCTCGTGGGTTATGCGGGCAGCCCCGCTCGTGAACATGGCCGCGATCCTTGTCGCAGCACTATTTGTGCCGCTCGTTTTTGTCCCGGAGCCAGTCGGGGGCATCGGGAACATCATCCTCTTCCTGTACCTGCTTGCCCTTGCCCGGTTCTTCATGGCGCTGGCCGGCCTCGATGCCGGCAGTTCCTTTGGCGGCATGGGCAGCTCGCGCGAGATGAGTATCGCCGCCATCATCGAACCCACGACCATCATCGTCTTTGCTGCCCTCGCCATAGTCTTCAAATCCCTCAATATCTTTGCCATGTTTGCCGGCTCTGCAGCAGCCGGCACCCTTGCCACCCCGACTCTCATCCTCATCGGGATCTCGCTTTTTATCATCCTCATAGTTGAGACATCCAGGATCCCGGTCGATAACCCCGAGACTCATCTCGAACTGACGATGATCCACGAGGGGATGCTCCTTGAGCAGTCGGGCAAAAACCTCGCCCTCATGGAGCTCTGTTCCGCTGTCAAGCTCACGCTCTTAATGGCGCTGTTGATCAACCTGATCGTGCCGGCCGGCCTTGCCCTTACCCTGACTACCACAGGAATCCTGCTTGCGGCAGCCCTGTTCGTCATTAAAGGCTCAGCGCTCGCAGTCATCATCGGCCTCTTCGAGTCTTCGATGGCCAAGAAACGCTTCTTCCAGGTCCCGAGCCTCTTTGCCATGGCATTCTTCTTCTCGACTTTAATCATCATCATCGAGGTGTTCGCTTGATAAATGCCGCATTCATCGGGGGCATCATCAAGGTCCTCTTCATCTGTATCATAATCACCGCCGCGTTCATCATCTCGGCAAGGAACCTCCACTCCATCGTATCGGTCTATGCCGTCCAATCCCTTGCGCTCGTATTCATCGCGTTTCTCCTCTACCTGCTCGAAGGATTGCCGGTACTCCTTGCCATTGCCGCTATCATGTTTGCCAGTAAGGTGCTCATTATCCCGTACTTCATCGCCACCATCCAGGAGAAGATACGGATCAAGCGCGACATCCAGTTCCATTTCCTCAGCCCCACGAGCTCGCTTCTCATCTCGATGGTGCTGATGCTGCTCGTGTACATCGCGCTCTTTCGGGTCATGGCAGGTACGACCGGACGGGATAACCTGTTCTTCTTTGGCGCAGTGCTCGGGATCTCGCTGATGCTCATGGGCATGATGGTGACCTTCTCAAGGAAGCGGGCGCTCACAAAAGTCCTCGGTTTCCTTTCAATGGAAAACGGGGTCCTGCTCTTTGGGCTCTTTGTCACCGAACTGCCCTTCATTATCGAATTTTTGATAGTCATCGACTTGATCATCCTCGTTTTGCTCACGACCATTCTTACGGTCGGCCTTGATTCAACGCTTGAGGATTACCACAAGCGCCTGCACCGGTTTCATCTCTGGGAAGATGGGGAGGATCTGCGATGATAGTTTTCGTGTTCGCGCTCATTTCCGCTCTCACGCTGGCAGGTGTCCTTATCAGCCGGAACCAGCGCCAGATGAACACGGCCTGTATCGCGCAGTCGGTCGCGCTGGCATTTCTGGCCGGGGGGGTGCTCCTTACCGGGCAAATTCCGACCGGTCAGTTATACATCGGCAGCCCCTACTTCTTCATTGACAATCTCGGGCTCTTTGAGGTTCTCATCAGCACGGTAATCTTCACTTTCGCTGCCCTGTATGCACGGGGCTATGTCGAAGGGCTGCTCGAAAGCGGGGAACTCGAGAAAGGCAGCCTCCGCCTCTTCTATTCCGCGTGGACTGTCCTCCTTGGCATAATCGTTCTCGCGTTCTGCTCCGATAACCTTGCCCTCTTCTGGATCTTCGCTGAGATGACCACGGTAATATCGGCTATTCTTGTTGCGATCCTCTCGGCCCGGGAGAACATCGATGCCGCTATCAAGTACATCTTCATCGCCTCGACCTCGATGCTCTTCTCGTTCATAGGCTTTATCTTCCTCTTTGAGATTGCCCGCTCCGTAACGGGCGCCGGCACGCTGAACTGGACAGAACTCCTCATAGTTGCCCCTGACTTCCCGCCGGTCATGGCAACGGCAGCGTTCGTGCTGGTCTTCATCGGGTTTGCGGCCAAATCGGGGATATTCCCGTTCCATACCTGGCTTCCCGAAGCCCATGCCAAGGCCCCGTCCGCAGTCAGCGCTGTCCTTTCGGGGGTGCTCTTAAACGTCGGCATTTACGGGATCATCCGCACATACGCTATCGTCCACCAGACTGGTGCCGGCTCAACCATATCCTTCATCCTTGCACTGTTCGGGGTCCTGACCATTGGCATCGCCGCTTTCTCGATGGTTCCGGAGAGAAACTTAAAGAAACTGATCGCGTTCTCCAGTGTTGAGAATATGGGGATACTTCTTGTGGGCCTCGCGGTCGCAACCCCGGTTGCCCTTTTCTTTGTGCTCTTCCACATCATGGCCCATTCACTCACAAAAGCCTCCCTCTTCTTCTCGGCCGGGATTCTCCACCGCCAGTACAAGAGCCCGCTCTCGAGCGAGGCGGTGGATGATATCCGCGACGTATTCACCTGCCAGCCGCTTGCCGCATGGGGCATCATCATTGGCGGGCTTGCGATCATCGGCATGCCACCTTTCCCGGTCTTCATCTCCAAGTTCTTCATTATGCGCGAACTCGCAACGGTTTCGCCGCTTGTCCTCGCGGTCGTGCTCACCCTCCTCTTCATCACCTCAGTTGCGATCGGGTACTTTGTCATCACCATGTTCTCGAAGCGGTCTGATCCCGCCCGGGTTTCGGACCTTGTACCTTACCACACACCGGTGAGCATGAAGGCGCCGGTCATCGCCCTTCTCCTCATCATTCTCGTTTTAGGAATTGTCTTTACTGCTGGCGAGGTCTCCTTCATATCCCGGATTATAGCGGAGCTGAGGTTTTCATGACATCTCCCGCAGACAGCACAACCGGCTGGATATCCGATATCCTCGGGCCGGAAATTCCGGTGGACCGGATCACACCGGGAACCGGGGGGGAAGTATACCTCCGGGTCCGGGGCACGGACTTTTCCCAAGCGGTGATCCGGATCGCCTCCCACCAGTTTTCCCTCATCGGGCTCTTTGGGGCCGAAGGGTTTGAACCTGATCAAAAAACCAGCCTCCAGTACGTTTTTGAGAAGCGGGAGCGTCTCCTCATCATCATTCCTGCAGGGGGTGGAATGGTCCCTTCAATTGCGCGGATCTTCCCTTCGGCCTCATGGTTCGAGCGGGAGTG
>CAZMCL010000214.1:0-3678 GCA_964564375.1 uncultured Methanoregula sp.
GGTCGTTTGGGTCAAGGACGTTTGCGCCCCGCATCCGCATCTCCTGGTAGGGTGCAAGTTCGGGCCGGCGGTCGTGCATCTCGGAGGAGTAACGCTCGATGCCCTCCATGATGGCCGAGATCCGCGATTCCTCGACCGTTGCCCCTTTCCCGTTGTAGACGGTAATGGCGCCGTCCATTGCTGTCGGGCGAATACAGGAGAAGACCGGGATACCGATCCTGTCAAGGCTCGTGATATCGGCGACCCGGGTGATGCCGGCAGCCGGGACAAGGGGTTCGATGCGGGCAAGGGTCTCATCAAGCGGGGTGGCCCGCTGCGTTTCGTTGTTGTAGGTTTTCTTGCAGGAATTGAGCTGCATGGATGATTCTCTTAGCTATAACGTGAACACTTCCGGGGTTTATACATGCCCATACGGGTTGGCGGGTGAAAAAAGAGATATTATTTTTTACTTTCAGGTTCCGCTGTTCGTTTCTTCCGTATGTAGAAGAACACGATGATACCGGCAGCAATGATGACAATCACCGCGAGGATGATAACGGCATTCAGGAATCCCGGCGGGTAGGTGGAAAACGAACAGGTGGTGTCCGTTGCCGGGTCGCAGCACTTCCCGTTGGAGCAGAGTTTCTCACGGAAGTCAAGGCCCATGAGTTTTGTTACTTCCGTCTTTGATCCATCCGGGAGGACGCAGACTGCACAGGAGTCGGTCATAAAGACTTTACAGGTCTTGGCATCGGTCGTGGTTTCGAGTGTATAACCCGCTTTGGCGCAGTAACTATACTGCGTTGCCTCTTTACCCTGCAGGAACTTCCACGCCTCCACCTTCTGGTTGTCCGGAAGGATACAGTAGCCGGTCATGCCGTCCGGCCCGGTTACTGTTGAATAGGAATAGTTGAGGGCCGTGCAGTACAGCGCTGCCGGGTTATAGAGCGCTGCTGCCGGCGGGGCTGCCAGCGGAAGGATCGCAAGGATGAGGATCAGGGCGATTGCTGCCCGGACCCGGGCGTGGTTATCCATGGTACACCCCCTTCACGGCCCAGGCATCCATGGCGAGGTCGCCGAATCCCTGCTTGTCCTTGTCATTCGAGAGCGGTTCGCCGTAATATACGACCCCGTACCCGCTGGAGAGCCAGCCGGTGCCCCAGCTGTTACGAACAACCCAGCCGCCATTGTTGTCCCAGTAGGAGCCCTGCCAGCCGACGATGTCAACGCAGTGCCACCAGTTGCCGGAGCAGGCGGTGAGCGGGCCGTTGCAGAGGATAGCCTTCTTGATGGTTGTGACCTCGTCGCTGTTGGTCCAGGCATAGTCGTCGGTCTTCCGCAGGTACGATGTGATCTTCCAGATGCGGTCTGCCGGGACATTGTTAAGCGTGCAGGCCCCGGGGATGGAGCAGTGCCCTACGATGTTGGCGTTACAGACCGTCTTGCCGGCTGCATCCTCGTGGACACAGTTCAGTGACTGGTAGGGCATATAGATCTCCTCGGCCACTCCTTGAGTCTTCAGGACATCAAGAGCCGCTCCATGATCACCCCCGGTGCAGCTCCCGTGGTCCCCGTAACATCCCGAGACAAGGGCCTGCTCGGAGAGGTTCAGGTTGTACCCGAAGTTATACTGGTACTGCCCCTCGATATTGTAGAGCGCCTCGGTTGCGCCGGTCGAGGCCTCTGCCCAGCAGGAACCGCAGGCAGCCTGGTCTTTTGCCGGAGTCATCCAGTTCACTCCGTTCCAGTCCGCCCACGAGAATGAATTGAAGTGGCTTGGGTTGACACTGCAAAGGCTGACGCAGTTACCCCCCATACAGGTCTCCCGGTTGGAGCAGTGGTTCCCGCACTCCCCACAGTTGTCGTTGTCGGTCTGTGCATTGACACAATTCCCCATCTGGCATTCGATGGTGCCGGCCGGACAGGTATACACGCACTCGCCCCCGCTGCAGGTGTGTCCCGACGGGCAGACCCAGCCGCAACCGCCGCAGTTATTGGAGTCCGATCCTTTGGTATCAACGCAGACCCCGTTGCACTGCTCCTGCCCGGGACAGGGGTTGAACTGGACGTCGCCCGGGTTAAATGTGGCGCCGGTCTGGATGGGAAGCGGGGTATAGTTTGCGGTCGGTGCCTGCGTTACCGGAGCCGTGGCGGTGTCATAATAGGCCGGGGGGGTGGTGTGCGTGGCATACGTAACCTGGATTGTGGTCTGCACTACGCTCACCTTCTGCTTATCGCAGTATTTCGGCTGCGGGGCTGCAAAGGTCGCGGTGCTGTAGCCGCAGGGGAGCTCGGCGGTCTGGGTAAAACCTCCTTCGCCCCATGTTGCAACCGCCTCGGACGGGTACAGGCATTGTGAGGCCGCATCGCACGTTGTTGTCGGGGGGGTTGGTGCCGGTGTCGGGGTTGTGGTGGCGATGACTGGTACCGGGGTGGTCGATTTGACAAATACCATTCTCTGGGTCGTGGTCGGCGCCGGTGTCGTGACCATCATCGCCGATACGGCTGAACAGCAGAACAGGAGCACAAGGATGAAAACGATACAGGCAAACCCGCGGAACCGCGGATTTACGGGACTGGATACAAGCGTCATGGAATAACCGTAACTCTTCTGGTTTGTGTGAACAATATATAATCGTGATCAATTAATTCCGGGCGATATGTGCGTCCGGTTACCTCTTTTAGGTAGATTGGTGAGAAATATCCTTATGGCAGGTTCTCCGGATCCGAATGGTCCGGTCCCAGAGGTGCTGACAGAGTGGTATGGTTCAGGATTATGGTGCTGAAGGGTGGGTTCTGCATATCAGCGGCAGTCAGAAAAATAATCAAATGAATTCTTTTTTCTGCTCTCTAGAAATCATTTCAAAAAATTCTAACGCTCTTACGGTGCTTCGCTTGCGCTATTGCCCCCGTACGCTTGAGGCATCCCCCGCTTTGTGATGACGATCTATTACCCATAACCGACCTCGTCCCATCGTTAATAGCGCCCCGCCCCCCTATGGGGGACTGATAGCGCGAGAGGGGGGCGTTTTATCATGGAAAAAGGTTTTTTTAAGAGCACGTTTTTCCAGATAAAAAACAGCAGAGTATTTAAAAGAGTAATTCCGGATTATTGGAATGAGAGATTATCCCCCAAAGGATTTTTTTATTTATAATGCATGTTCTGGTCGTACAACTATGGTTTCCCGAAACTCATCTCTGCCAAAAATTTCCGAGCGGTCATGGGAGATCCTTATCCTTTTCTCCAGTTGTGCTATCCTCGTACTGACCCTGTACTGCCTCATTGCAGGGATCACCACGGTGTTCATGCACCTGTATTATTTCCCCATCATCCTTCTTGCCTACCGGTACCATAAGAGTGGTGTCGTCTATTCAATTGTACTCAGCCTGCTCTACTTTGCAATGGTTGTGTATTTTGAACAATCCAACAATATCGAGATAATCGGCGCACTGTTCCGGGTAATAACTTTCGTCAGCATCGCAGCGGTCGTTGCATACCTCTCCATTATCCTGGAACAAAAGAACCTGGACTATGTGAGCCTATCCCGGTTCAATGAAAGTATCGTCTCAAATGCTCATGTCTGGCTGGCGGTTCTTGATGCAAAGGGCACCATCATGGTCTGGAACCAGGCCGCTGAAGATATCAGCGGGTACGCGGCTCCGGAAGTAGTTGGCAGTAATGTGATCTGGAAGCAGCTC
>CAZMCL010000215.1:0-3673 GCA_964564375.1 uncultured Methanoregula sp.
AGCGGGGCCATAGGGTAGCCTGGCCATCCTAGGAGACTGGGGGTCTTCTGACCTGAGTTCAAATCTCAGTGGCCCCATCATTTTTGTTGCGTGCCGGTCAATGCTTACCGGAACTATCATGAAACTTACCGACACCTGCATCGACTGCCTGTTATCACGGGTCCATATGGAATGCGATCTTGCATCCGCCGATCCGGCCACCACTGCCCAAACCATTGCTGCCTGCAGGGAGATGCTTGAGTCGCGCCGTGGTTCAGACCACTCCCACCCGCAGATCGCAAGCGCCATGCACCGGAAGGCCTGTGAGATGATAGGCAGTCCCGACCCGTTTTCCGGGTTGAAAATTGAGGGCAACCGCCAGGCAATGGGGGTCTGCCGGGCGGTACGAAAAGACCTCAGGACATTCCGCGACCATGTCCTTGCAAGCGTCATCGGGAACACTTTTGATTACGGGGTCAGGGACCATGACGTGACCACTGACTTTACCCGCTTCTTTTCCGAGGAGTTCAAATCCGGGCTTGATGTCGATGACACTGATGCAATCCTGGAGCGCTGCAGCCGTGTCGTGTACCTGACCGACAACTGCGGGGAGGTCGTTTTTGACCGGCTCCTTGTCGGTTTTTTAAAAGCGCACGGGTCCCACGTAACAGTCGCCGTTCGCGACGGCCCGATCCTCAACGATGCAACCATGGAAGATGCACTCGCACTCGGGTTTGACAGGTTTGCCGACTGCCTCACCACCACCGGCGGCGGTTCAGAGATCGGGCTTGACCTTGAGAAGATGCCTGCCGATCTTGCACAAGCTATCGATAAATGCACAATCATCATCGCCAAGGGCATGGCAAACTTCGAATCGCTCCACGAATATAACAACATGCCCCCGATCGCGTACCTCATGTGCGTCAAATGCGAGATGATCGCCGGAATTACCGGCATCAGGCGCGGCTCGAAGATCGCGCTCCTGCGGGAATAGCACGGGCGATTTTTTTTGGCATTTCCCCACCGGTTTTTTCCAATCTGCATTGTCCAGGCATGATACCCCGCATTCCTGATCCCCGATTGGTGTGAGCAGCGAAAAATTCGGGGGATATCTGGAGAGAATCATTTTAGTTTACCGGTGTGTCTGCTACCCGGCAATCCGAATGTTTTATAAACACGCCTTAAAAAATCCCATAGAATTTTAAGAATACACGCAAGAACAATTACTCATGGTACTTCCGGATGTGGGAATATCCTTTGGATGGCTGCTGATCATTGGCGGCGCGCTTCTGTTGCTTGTGGAGGTGTACAGCCCGGGTTTCTTTGCAACCGTCCCGTCAACGGTGATGATCATCCTGGGCGTCCTTCAGCTCATAGGTGTGGACATATCAAACCCCTGGATGGGCGGGATCATCGGTATTGTGACTGCCATCTGTGCTGCAATTTTCACCGTCTGGATGTACGGGAAAGTTACCACGGATGAAAGCCCGACCACCATCAGCCGCGACTCCCTTGTCGGAAAAGAGGGGCAGGTTAAAGTCGCGGTGGATGCCACAACCATATCCGGCAAGGTCGCCATAAGCTCAACGGACTGGAGTGCCCGGTCTACCGGCGCTGCAATCGCTGTCGGGAAAAAAGTAAGGGTAGTCAGTTCACAAGGAGTTCATATTGTTGTTGAAGAGGTAGTATAACATGGATGTTTTTGGATCATTTGTTGTCATTTTCTTAATCATCATCATCATCGCGATTTTCTCAAAAGGTGTGGTGATTGTCCAGCCGTACGAACAAGGTCTGCAGATCAGGCTCGGCCAGTATGTCGGGCGGTTAAATCCCGGGTTCCGCTGGATCATCCCGTTCATCTCTGAAGTTATCAAACTCGACCTGCGAACGCTCGTTATGGATGTCCCGAGCCAGGAAGTGATTACCAAGGATAACTCGCCAACCAATGTTGATGCGATCGTTTATGTCCGGGTGACCGATCCGGAGAAAGCGTTCTTCGAAGTCGCCAATTACCGGCTGGCAACCGTTTCGCTCGCCCAGACAAGTCTCCGTGGTATCATCGGTGACATGGAGCTCGATGAGGTGCTCTACAACCGTGACGTTATCAACACCAAGCTCCGGGATATCCTCGACCGCGAGACCGATCAGTGGGGCGTCAAGGTCGAGCGGGTGGAGATAAAAGAAGTCGATCCGGTTGCTGCAGTGAAGAATGCAATGACCGAACAGACCGCAGCAGAACGTGAAAGGCGTGCGGCTATCCTGAGGGCGGACGGAGAGAAACGTTCTGCAATCCTCAAGGCAGAAGGTCTCCGGCAGTCCATGATCCTTGAAGCCGAAGGGGAACGGCAGAGCAAGGTGCTGCGTGCAGAAGGTGAGCGGCTCTCGCGGATCCTCCAGTCACAGGGAGAGGCCCAGGGACTCCGGATCCTGTCCGTGGGTGCCCAGCCGCTCGATAACCGGGCGATGACCGTGCTGACGTTAAACGCGCTCAAGAACATGGCTAACGGCCAGGCAACAAAGATTATCTTCCCGTTCGAGCTCTCGCAGCTGATCCGGCAGGGGGCAAAATTCCTCGGGGCAACGGAAGAGACAACAGAAGAGGTAGCGGGACGCCCGGTAATGGACGAGAACATCCTTGGCGATCTGCCACAGCGCGAAGAAGTTGACGCAATCTTAAAAGAGATCAAGGATGCAGTTCCCACAGTCTCTGTCGATGAACTCAAGGATACCAGCAAACGCAAGCTTGTGGTCGAGGCGGACAGCGAAGAGTAAGCCCTCCCCCTTCATCCTGACTTTTTAATCCTTTTTTCTTCTTCGCTGTTTCGTGCAGTTTAAGTGTTTTTCTCATAAATTCGAATAGACCGTGCATCTCCCGACAAAAAAGCCCGGCCGTCTTCGACGTTTCACGTATACAACCAGCCCTCATTGAAGCAACGAACGACAGGATCCGCGTTTAATGAGAAAATCCAGATCTGTGGTGCAACACACATCACAACGGTGAGTACAGATGCGACCGTATCATACCAGGATTATTCGGTTAACAGTCACTGGAAAAACCGATCGGTGCGTATCCGGTTTACCCATTGAAAAAAACCAGATTGACTTTAAGAGTACTTCTGTTATTTCCTGTACATTGCTGCAGCCCGCAGCGCCGGGTCATAACCCATTCGCACATAGTCCTTGACCATCCGCCGCGCAGAGAACCGGGGAGCAGTGGTGCGGATCGCTTCCTTCATCTTCTTCACCCACATGTGCGGGATACCATCGTTCTCGACCATGTAGTAAAGCGGGACCACCTCCCGTTCGAGAAGGTCATAGAGCTGCTCCGCGTCGCGGCGGTCCCGGTCAGGGCCATGGTTGTTGTTGCCAAACGACCACCCGTTCATCCCGTTGTAGGCCTCGATCCACCAGCCGTCCAGGATGCTCATGTGGAGCACCCCGTTTAACGATGCCTTCATCCCGCTCGTGCCGCAGGCTTCCATGGGGGGAACCGGGTTGTTGAGCCAGACATCAACCCCATGGACAAGGTATTGCGCCATCTGTTCCCCGTAATCCTCAACAAAGGCAATCCTTCCTCCGAAATCCTGCTGGTGGGCATACCGGTATATCTTCTGGATGATACGTTTCCCGTCGTCATCAGCGGGATGAGCTTTGCCGGCAAAGACGATCTGTACGGGCATCCACCGGTTGTTGA
>CAZMCL010000216.1:0-3636 GCA_964564375.1 uncultured Methanoregula sp.
GGCACTGCCGGGGGCATCCAGCACGATCCAGTACATCTGGGAGGTCTTAGTGGGCAGGACACCTTCACCCTCGCAAAGCATCCGGTAAATTATATCGATATCAGTGAACCGGGTCAGCATGGCCTCTGCCAGTTGCGGATATTCCTCCGTGAATTTTGCGAAAATTGCGGCCAGCTCCACCCTGAAGTCAATGCCACCTTCCACGAGGGTGAAGAGGTACTTCCCCTGCTCCTGCAGCCCGCGGTTTAAGAGGTGCTCGAAGATGCCGTATGCCACATCTGCCAGCGCTTCGGGATCGGCTTCGGTCATGAGTATTCGTCTATATGTTGGTCAAAAAAAAGGTTCTGTATTGATCCTGCCATTCTTTCCGCGCAGGATCTGTTCCTCAAAAACGTTACTGCAGCGTATTTCCAATCTCTGCAGAAATCACCCGTATTTTTGCCATTGTCGAATGATTTATGAACGCATGGTACGTACATGTACCGTTATGGAATGGAAACGTGACTGGGGTCTTACCGCCAGGGTCTGGCTCACCGGGCTGTTGCTCTTACTGCTCTACCTAGTGTTTATGACCATCCTGCTGGCATTTGGCGTGAGTTACTGGTTCATCATTATCCTTGCCGTGGGCATGGGATTCTTCCAGTACTTCTTCTCTGATAAGCTGGTGCTCTGGTCAACCGGAGCCCGGGTCATTGAAGATGACGAGTATCCCGAGCTCCACCGGATGGTGGAGAAGCTCTGCGCTGAGGCGAGCCTCCCCAAGCCGAGGATTGCAGTCATGACAAGCCCGGTGCCGAACGCCTTTGCCACCGGCAGGAGCCCGAAGCATGCGGTGGTTGCCTGCACGGACTCGATCATGCGTCTCCTGAATAAGGATGAACTTGAGGCAGTCCTTGCCCATGAACTCTCGCATGTTAAAAATCGGGACATCCTGACCATGACACTCGCGAGTTTCATCGCGATGATAACCTCGATGATCATGCAGAGTTTCTTCTTCTCTGCGCTCTTTGGGGGCAACAGCAGGGGGAACGGCGGTGGATGGATTGTTATCTGGATCGTCTCCATCGCGGTTTACGCGATCAGCACCCTCCTGATCCTTGCACTCTCCCGCTACCGGGAGTTTGCCGCAGACCGGGGAAGTGCACAGATCACCGGCAACCCACGGGCCTTAATCTCAGCCCTGAGTAAGATCAGTGGCAGGATCGATGCACTCCCGCCGCAGGTTAAGGAGCCGGTTGCCAGCGCAAATGCCTTCTTTATTATCCCGGCTTCGACCGGCAACATGCTCCGGGAGCTCCTCTCCACCCACCCGCCGCTCGAAAAGCGGATTGCAAACCTCGAGAAAGTCGAGGCAGAACTCCGGGGTTATTAATCCCGATATTTCTTTTTTTTCAGGCAACATTCCACAATTCCTGTGGCCTTGCGAGGTACGGGAGATTCATTTATGAAACCTTTTTATATCAAAGGCAGTATTCTCACTAACGTGTGTTTGTGTGCTATCTGTACTCCTTGTAGATGATGAACCGGCCATTCTGGAAATGCTAGTGCAGATAGCAAAGCGATCAAGGGATATCAGTATCACACCAGTCCAGTCCGCTAAGGAGGCCCAAAAGCTTCTTACAGAGCAGTCTTTTGATGTCATCATCACCGATTATACGATGCCAGAAATGGACGGGATAGCACTAATCAGGACGCTCCGGGCCCGAAACGACCTGACCCCCGTTATCCTTTTCAGTGATGCTCCGGATGAACGGGGTGCAGCAGATGCCCTCAACAGCGGTGCAAACTATTTCCTGAAAAAAGGCCGTGACCTCCGGATGCAGTTCCATGAGGTTGCAAAGGTGGCTCAGGAAGTCAGCGGACATGGTTTTCTGAGGCGTTCGGTTGCCACAACATCGCGGGTAATCACGGACCTGATCAATTTCTCCTCAGATCCAAGTTTTGCGATAAACCGCGATGGAATTGTCATTGCATGGAATGATTCTTTAGAACAGCTCACGGACGTACCAGCCACATCCATGCTCGGAAAAGGAGATTATTGCTATGCCGAGCCGTTCCATAACAGGAGGAGGAAGTTACTGGTAGACCTTGTTTTCGAACCTGATGAGGCGATAAAAAAACAGAACTACATGGTAGTCAGCCGGTCGAAAAACGGTCCGATCATCGGTGTTACACGCGGGATCAGAAGTGATGGCAGCGGATGGACGATATGGACCAAGGCAAAGCCGGTCTTTGATGCGATGGGAAATTTCCTTGCGGTTGTCGGGACCGTGCGGGATGTCACGGCCACATTTGGCGATATCATTGCCAACGATACAAAAAATGATTCCCCGGTCCTTCCGGCCTTGCCAAAAAAGGGAAAGCCAAAGAAGCGTGGCAGCAGACTGATCGGGAAACTCCTGAATACGGCTACGGCCTGTTACAAGGAGGGGGTAGCCTACATTGACCATGATAAAAATTACCGGGCCGCAATAGAGGCGTTTGACCGGGCGCTGGAAATCGATAATTCCCTCGCGTTTGTATGGAACGCCCGTGGATTATGCTACCGGGAACTGGGGGACTATACCAATGCCCTCAAATCATGTCTGCGGGCGGTGGAACTTGCCCCAGAGAGCCCCCAGTGCCTCTTCACCCTGAGCGAGACGCTTGAAAAGATCGGGGTCCTGTACATGAGTGCAAAATATCTTGATTCCGCAGTTCAGACCTTCAGGATGGTCGTAGATCAGGTCCCGAATAATGCCGATGCGTGGAGCCATATGGGAATATGTTACAAGGAGATGGGAAAAGCCGATGAATCAAAGTTCCATCTTGACCGTGCCCGCGATATCCGGCTTAGTGGGAAAGACACTCCCATTCAATACACGCGCGATGATTATGTCTGATACGGGACGTGAAAGAACCTAGAAGCATTAAGATCCCTCATGTATATCGGTGGAGATCCAATACCCGTTGAACACGTAGTGACAATTATTAATACCCATCCCCGCCTAAATTGTAGAGCACAGTGCATCGATGGTCTAGTGGTATGACTTAGGCCTTCCAAGCCTATAGCCCGGGTTCAATTCCCGGTCGATGCATTTGGGGCTCGTGGTCTAGTTGGCTATGACGTCGCCTTCACACGGCGAAGATCTCGTGTTCGAATCACGACGGGCCCACTCTGGTTTTATGCAGGTTTTTCTTAAGGCTCCAGAATCAGGGAGACCTTTTTATTACCAAACACCCGAACGTCATCGTGATGAAACTACTCTGTGTGCGGGGTGTGGCATCAGACCCGCCGGAAAACACGCTTGTTACCGGCATTGCCGAGGTCATCTTAAAAACCACCGATCATTTTTCCTGGCTCCGCGATGGGCAGACGGTTCTGTTGAAGCCGGCTCTCAACTCGTCGGACCCTTACCCTTCTACCACCCACCCGCTCGCACTGGAGGTTACCGCAAGACTGCTCACCGAACATGGTGCAAAGGTAGTCATTGGCGACCAGTCAGGGATCGAACACGTGCTCCACCACCCTGCGGGCGTGATCCGGGGGAGCAGCCGGGAGAACTTTGCACGGTCGGGCATGGGCAGACGGGATGATCCCCGGTTTGTCAGCTTCGAAGACACGGGCTGGGATGACGGGTTCCGGCACTATGAATC
>CAZMCL010000217.1:0-3619 GCA_964564375.1 uncultured Methanoregula sp.
AAGTGTCCCGTGTCTCAAGAAAAGAGATTGGCAGGACTTACCGGTTCATCTCCCGTGAGCTGAGCTTACGGCTCCTGCCAACGTCCCCGCTGGACTATGTGCCCCGGTTCTGCTCGGGGCTCAGGCTCACGGGAGAGGTCCAGACCCGGACCGTTGAGATTCTCCGGCAGGCTTTTGATCGTGAACTGACGAGTGGCCGGGGGCCGACCGGTGTTGCGGCAGCGGCTATCTACATCGCCTCAATGCTGGGCGGGGAACGGCGTACCCAGCGTGAAGTAGCGGAAGTTGCCGGTGTAACCGAGGTCACCATAAGGAACCGGTACAAGGAACTTGCAGAAAAACTGGATATCGAGATCATTATCTGATCCCATTTTTTTTATTCTGATTGCAATTACGCCCAAGGGGCCTTTCCAATTACCGGACTGCGCTATTATCATGTTATCCACGCTGGTTGAGCATGATGGCGGTCTTTTGTGAGTTTAAGGATTGACCGGCACTTCCCCCGCAGGGTATCCTGACCTGCTTTGACCGCCCGCGTAAACCGTCGTGGGGACGTTTTTTTGTCCGGTTATGCTCTCATAAATGACAGGATATCCGATTCGCCGGGGTTTATGATAGCCAGCGTGCTCACGGAAAACGGTTTTCCACATACGTTTCCGAGGGCTGTGCTGGAACCTTCAAAGGTGTGAATGAACGAGTTCTTGTTTTTGGTAATTTTTGTTTTGAAGTTTGCAGGGCAATTTGCCGCAACTACGATCATTTGGGCATTGCCCTCGTTGATACATTTCGCGGTCCCTACCGGGCCAAGAACTACCCGTCCGGTTTTTAATGCTCGTGAGAGCGAAGAATTGAAATCCATGTGAACATCTCCTCATTTAATGTGCCGGACTCTTTTTGTTGTCTGGCACGATCGTTTGAAAAAAAATCGCCCGGCCCTTTCCTCCCTGCCAGGTATCCGGATTTTTTTGTTTTTTTTTAGAAAAAATCCTTCATAAGACACAACCGGCCGGGAAAAATCAGGAACTTTTTTCCTGACCTCATACTGTATTCATCCGGGTTCTCTGCTAAGTCAAGAAGATCAGATCCGTTTATGGAGTTGTGCGTGCCTTTGTAAAAATTTTTCAAAGCCCATATTCTGGCAGATGCAGACCTCGCATAAAATCTGAAACTGGTTGTGCGAGTCAGAATTGTATCTGGTAACCAATGCAATGTGTTCAACCCTGATAACCTTATTTACCGTTTGCAATTTGTGGAACATCATCAAAATGATGTCCAATTTTTCACTTTCCCAAATATCCTGGTGGTGGTGGAGGCACCATTCCACTATGATCCCGTGTTGTGCTCCCCGATTTCACACAAAGTCGCAGGCTATCGTAATCGTGAGGCCCGGGTAGGGTGAATGATTGTCACAAACTCAAAAAACCCCATGCTGCTTTTTGGAATTTTGCGGTTACGCGAAATTCTGGTGATTTCACTCCACGTCACCGGACAAACGCTTTCCTGCCGGCATAGACTGCCTTACTTCCGAGTTCCTCACCTATCCGCAGGAGCTCATTGTACTTCTCGACCCGTTCGCCCCGGCAGGGAGCGCCGGTCTTGAGCTTGCCGGCACAGGTCGCGACGGTGAAGTCGGCGATGAATGAATCGACCGTCTCGCCGCTCCGGTGGGAGACATTGATGCCCCAGCCGGCTTTCTTTGCGAGACTGATGGTTTCAAGCGTCTCGGTCACGGTCCCGATCTGGTTGAGCTTGATGAGGACGGAGTTTGCCACATTCTCCCGGATGCCCCGCTCGACAAGTTCCGAGGACGTAACAAAAAGGTCGTCGCCGATCAGTTCAATTCTGGACCCGAGTTCCGCTGCCAGCAGTTTCCAGCCAGTCCAGTCATCCTCTGCGAGGCCGTCTTCGATAGAGACGATCGGGTAGGTTTTTGCGAGTTTTGCATAGTACGCGACAAGTTCTGCAGCGGATAATTTCCGCCCCTCGCGTTTCAGCTCGTATTTTTCGTCCTTAAAGAACCCGCTCGATGCCGGGTCCAGCGAGATCCCGATATCCTTTCCCGGCCGGTATCCTGCCTGCTCGATGGCTGCCGTGATGAGTTCGAGCGGCTCCTCGTTGGACGCAACCTTGGGGGCAAACCCGCCTTCGTCGCCGACTGCGGTCGGGTAGTTCTTCTTCTTGAGGATGGACTGCAGGGCATGGTACGTCTCGGCCCCCCACCGGTATGCCGTGGGGAAATCGGGGGCACCGAACGGTGCGATCATGTACTCCTGGAAATCCGCGCCCTGCCACTGGGCATGCACCCCGCCGTTGAGCACGTTCATCATCGGGACCGGCAGGAGGTACGTCTTGTCTTTACTGAGGTATTCGTAGAGGGGGACATCCCGCGAGGCAGAAACCGCCCGGGCTGCCGCCATCGAGACCCCGAGGATCGCATTCGCACCGAGTTTTCCCTTGTTCGGTGTCCCGTCAAGCGCGATCATGGCCCGGTCGATTGCCTCCTGTCCGCTGGCATCCTTCCCGGTAAGAGCAGGGGCGATGAGCGTGTTCACATTGGCGACCGCCTTCAGCACACCCTTGCCGCCAAACCGCTCCGGGTCCTTGTCCCGGAGTTCGACTGCCTCGTGTATGCCAGTCGATGCACCGGATGGCACTGCCGCCCGCGCTTTTGTCCCGTCATCAAGAACAATGTCCACTTCAACGGTCGGGTTACCCCGCGAATCGAGTATCTGCCGTGCATGAATTGTTTTTATTGCCGTTTTCATCGTGTTTCACTTCCTCTGGTTCTTTTGTCTGTCTTCGTGAATGCCCTGAATTGTTACGGGTTGGCGATTTCCTGGCACCATCGGTTCGGTGCAGGTCCGCCGGCAATGAAATAGTTGTACGCGAATTTTCTTGCCGTTCCGGGCAAAAACCCGCTTGCTGCCTCTGCAGGAGCAGCAGGAATTATTCCCGGTAAAACATAACATCATCAGCCTGGCCGGGCGGCTGTGGCGGATTCATCGCCATTGATATAAAAAGAGATGCTCATTTCACTCACTAAATAGTTTCCTTTTCCATTTCCGGAACTGCAGATGTGATCATCCTTCTCCCATCTCCTTGGGAGCGACGAAAACCAGTCCTCGACCTTATCCCCATTTATACCCGGAACCCGGATATTTCCTCAAGAAGGAATTCATCAATGCCACCCAATTGCTCCCCTTCATTCACCTGGAATGCAGCCGATTACCACAAGAGTTCCCCGGCACAGGCCCTCTGGGCAAAGGAACTGATCGCAAAGCTCGGTCTTGCCGGGGATTCCCGGGTGCTGGATATCGGTTGCGGTGACGGGAAAATTACCGCAGAGATCGCCCGGCAACTGCCGGAAGGGAAGGTAACCGGTGTCGACAGCTCGCCGGATATGGTCCGGTTCGCCCGCGAACATTTCCTGCCCGGGGAATACCGGAACCTCGCGTTCATGGAGGCGGATGCCCGGGCCCTGCCGTTATCAGAAGAGTTCGATGTGGTATTCTCAAACGCGGCACTTCACTGGATTTGTGATCATAAGCCAGTGCTTGCCGGTATTGCACGGAGCCTCCGCCCGGGCGGGAAGATGCTCATCCAGATGGGCGGGAAAGGG
>CAZMCL010000218.1:0-3606 GCA_964564375.1 uncultured Methanoregula sp.
CGGTCCGTCTCCTCCCTGTCCTGGATAAGCGTCCGGACCTGCTCTTCGGTCGCCCCTATGAGATTTTTATCCGCTTCGCGTTCCAGGATAAAGGATTCCTTCTCCCGGCTCAAGTCTGCGATCCGGGTTGCCTTATCCTTAATTTCATCATTGAGCGCGGAGATGGCCTGCTCCCGCTGCTGGATTGTACCGTTTAGGACTTCGATGACCCGGGCCTGCTCGCCGGCAACCTCGTCTGCCCTCGCTGCAGCCATACGGAGATCATTATTTTCTGATACGGCGCTGGCAAGTTCTTCGGATTTATTGACGGCGATCTCGAACGAGGAGAGGAGGAATTCCAGCAACTTTCTGCGGTCGGCAGTGACAACGAACAGGTTCTCGTCATGCTGGATCTTGAACTGCGTTTTGATCTGTTCCGGGGTCGGTCGTTCGACCGGGGTGGCGATAATCCCCCCAATGAGAGAGTGGAGATACGAGGGATCATACGGGTAAGCGATGAAGTTGTCCGCATTGCAATCAAGGACATAGAGGAGATCGCCAAGGCTGGACGCCCGGGTCATGATGAGGACAGGGATCATCCAGAGCTCGTTATCCGCCTTGATCTGCCGGCAGATCGCATATGCGTCCTCACCAAGGGTGTGGGAATCGCAGATGAGAAGGTTGGGTTTTCCATACCGGAGCGTTTCAAGAAGGTGATCGGTATCAGAAAAAAGGGTAACCCGGTACCCTTTTTGTTCCAGGTGCTCCGTGTTCAACGGGGCTTCTGTTTCACTCTTGCAAAGAACGAAAATGTCAATCACATTTTCGTTTCCATCGGATGTGGGGTCATTCATTACAATCTCTCGCGTACGTAGAGCATTCAACCGCAGATATGCCTGATATATAATTTTATATACTGCATTATAGCATTTCTGGTCGAAAGGGGCGCTCCGGGCGCGATGTTGAGTGAAATCGGCAAGAAAACAGGTGAAAAAAAATATTCTACGAAATTTTTCCGCGCGCCCGGGTATCGATCGGGATCTGGAGTTCGGTTAAGAGTTCTGCTTCCGGCACGCAGTTCGGGTCATTGAAGTAAACCTCCCGGTGCGGGCCGGTGGGGGTAAATTCCCGTTCCTCCGCGTAAGCCCCGATACGGGACCATGCGCCATGGAGCCCGGTATAGGGCCCTTTGTATATAAGCGACAGGCACGTGCCACCTTGAAGCGTGCGGACTCCCATGGCCGGGTCGCCAACCGCGATCTTTCCTGTAACCGGCGCTGCGCATTCCACGGTTGCATCCTTTTCACGGTACTCCTGGTCATGGTAAATGGACATGAACGGCCCGGTTATCTTCAGGCCGTTTCGCATGTTCTCCTCAGAAAAGATCTGGCCGCAGAGATCCTTCATGAGAACCGATATAATCTCAGCATATCTACCCACACCTCGCTTTCCAAGAATGCGCTGGGGGGAAATTTCCTTTACAACAGGTTCATTGAATGACATGTACATCATCTCCAGCGAGGCGCCGGTCTCGCTCAGGAGCGCCTCGATCTGCTGTAACCTCCGGGCTTCCGACCGTATCACTCCCCGGCGTTTCGTGAAGAGCTGCTGAATAATCTGCCCGTCTCCCGCTTCATTAGCAGCAAGGATGGTCTCGATCTCGGCAAGAGGGAAACCGAGCCCGCATAGTTCCTTGATGGAGACGCCCGTCGCAATCTGCCGGCCGTTGTAATACCGGTAGCCGGTCGCGATGTCCTTATTTGCCGGGACAAGAAGCCCGCGTTCATCATAGAGCCGGAGCGCTTTTGGGCTGAGCCGGGTGATGAGCGAGAACCTGCCGATGGGGATCTGGTCGAGTGCCATTGTTACGGTACTGTGTGATTCCCGGAACAATATAGGGTGTCGTTGTCTGCCCCGGGGGAGGGTGCGGTAACGGATGTCGTGATCCAAAGGATCCACGGGATCAGGAAGAGCTGGGATGGAAAGGAGCGGGGAGGATTTCCTCCCCGCCCACGTGTTTTTTAATTTTTGGAACTGTTGAAAAAGAGATCGGTCAGACTCAACCGTATCCAAAAATTCATCAGGTAATCCGTACCTGTCAATATGTATGGTGTTGCCGGTATTCTTTGACATCCTCCATTTTTTTGCATCTGTCCTTGGAATTGCCGGTGCAGTCCTTATCATCTATGGCGGGCTGAAGGCAATCGTTAAAGTCCTCATCCTGGAAATCCGGAAAGGCTCGTACAGCTATAACATAGTCCGGCGGGAACTGACCGACAAGATCGTGTTTGGCCTTGAATTCCTCATCGCCGCCGACATCCTGACAACGGTTATTACCCCCACCCAGGAAGAGTTGATCAATCTCGCTGTGGTTGTGGTCATCCGGACGATTCTTGGCTTTTTCCTCTCAAAAGAAGCAGCAGAATTCAATCTTCAGGGATAAGGAAAACATGGTAGTGTGGTCAGCAGTAAACCTGCGGCCTGGTTCAATGACAGGGATTATCCAGGCGATTTTCCCCTTGTGCGAGCTTGCGATGAGGCTGGCAGATATATTTCTCCTGAAAATGGGGGGGTCCCATCTCCCTTACGGGTGTCGCCCGATCGCGTCTGTCAGATTTCTTATTGAGTGTGTTCCCCCCCTCCCCCTTCCCTCACGACTGCCGCCACGGGCAGGCAGCCATTCGGGTGGGGGAATGGAGTGTTCCATTGAGCGAAAAAGGGGTCTTTTAGCAGGTAACCGGTAATTGAGCCGCCGCGGGGGCGCCCCGTCGGGGACGGCGGGGGTATCGCATCAAATTATTTTCTTTTGTATTTCTTTTAAAATTCAAGTTTCCGGAGTTTGCAATGGATACAGCAATAATACTCGCGGCTGGATTCCTTAACGAAAATCACGCTTAAAAAAAGTAAGACCCTGCCCAACTTCAGCTCAGCCTTTCCCGCAGCACAAACACACGCGATAACGTCTGGTCATCCTGAATAACCGGTGAACTCTTCAGCAAAGTCTTAATCTTCAAGCCAAATTTATTCACCGCGGTGAAGTTGCCGTTCCAGACCCGTTTCTTGTCAACAAAGAACGCGTTCTGGTCGATGGCAAAGTGGTCGCCCGGGTCCTGCAGCTTGCTGATGTGCTTATCCTTGATCTCGTCAAGTGTGTAGCCGAACCGCTTTATGAACGCCTCGTTCACAAACGAGATCATCCCCATGTCATCCGTGCCGATGATGAAATCGTCCATGCTGTTCATCATCGCCTCGAACATCAGGAGGTTCTGCTTCTCTTTCTCAAGGCGGGCATTGAGGGCTTTTGTGGTCTGCTCGACACGCTTGATGACCGTCACGTCATGGCTGTTGACGGCGCACCGGTCAACCCGGCCTTCCTTATTGGTGAGCGGGGTGATGGTGTAGGAGATCCACTTGCCCCGGATTTCCTCTTCAAACTGGTAGGATTTAGCATCGAAGAAGTGGTCGCGGATGGCATCCGCGAGGAGCGGGGAGACAAGCCCGTTCGAGACAAGGGTGTCGAGCAGGAGGCCGGTGCTTGCGGGCGGGGGGGTGGCAAGGAAGGCGGCAATGGCATGGTTGATGATGAGGATACGTGTGTTCTGGTCGATGATGAACATGGGCTCAGGG
>CAZMCL010000219.1:0-3587 GCA_964564375.1 uncultured Methanoregula sp.
GACGAATGTTGCCGGGAGCGAGAGATAACTGCTGACAACGGTTGGCAGGGTGAAAGAAATAGGGCCCGAGAGGTTGAGGTTCAGCCAGGATTTTGCCCCGGCGCCATCGATGAGAAAACCGAGAAGGAGGATGAGGACAAGCGATCGCTTCCATGAAGGGGCAGTGAAGATGAACCGGGCCAGCTGGCCGAGTTTCACATCGCTGCCCTGCGTCATTTACGAGAACCCCCCGAGGATGAGTTCATGCCGGTCATGTACTGACCGGACTTCTGATGTAGTGTAGGTGACCGGCCGGGAATAGAACGGGGCATTGAGAGTAAGGCTCTCGTACTCTCCCCCTTCACCTGCGAGATTGATGTGGCGGGTCTTTGCTACCTGCTTCAGGCGACCGATAAGCGCTTCGTCAAAGCGTGCGCCAAGGAAACTGGCATCCAGTCCTTCAGCAGCCGTTACGACAATGCATGCATCCATCCGTTCTGCAACTTCCCGTACCAGCGCCTCCGTGTCCATGTGCCAGAGCGGGGTGAAGAGGGACAGTCCCAGTTTGTCCGTGATTGCCCAGACCCGGTCCGCCTGGTACACCGATGCGACTGCCCCGGCAATCACTCCCTCAATGTCAAGGGCAGCAAGTCCTGCCTCGAGATCGGCCAGTTCCTCTTCCTTCTTCCCGTGGGTTGCAATCTCCACGTATTCCATGCCGGCAACACGTGCAATGACCGGGACAGCGTCGAGATTTGCCGAGTGGAACATGTAGGAATCAGGATTCTTTGGCCGGGCCGTGACCATGTACCCGACATCCTTCCCGTCATCGATTGCCTTCTGGCAGGAGAGAATGGAGTCTTTCCCGCCCGATGTCAGTGCAGCCCAGCTCATTGCTCTTACCTTGCCTGCGGGGTCTCAAGCGGCCCGAAATGCTTCCCGTACCGTTCAGTCATAGCATCCCATGTTGGCAGGTGCGTCTGGCAGCCGACATGCTCAACCACAAATGAAGATGTGACTGCGCCTATCCGGCAGCAGGTCTCCGGTGTATATCCCCTGACATAAGCAGTTAGGAAACCGGCCCGGTAGGAATCGCCGGCTCCCGTGGGATCGGCAAGGGTAACCGGCACAACAGGAATCACGGCCTCCTTTCCTTTTGCGTACAGGGTACTCCCGTCCCCGCTCATGGTAAAAATGGCCGTCCCCACCCTTTTTACGATCTCCTCCCGCGTTGTGCCAAGCGTCCGGCACATATGGGCTATCTCGTGCTGGTTGGCAAACAAAATTTCGATGTTGTCGAGAATCGAATCGAGCTGCTCTTTCGTGTACCAGAAGACATCCTGCCCCGGGTCAAAGCACGCGAACCCGCTCTTCTCTGCCACCCGGCAGTTGAACTCCGGGTCCGCGGTTGCCATGTGGACGAAGGGGAGGGTTGGTGCTTCCGCCTTGTTAAACGCTTTTGATGCCCCCCATTCAAAGAATGTCATCTGGTCGCCGGTCTCATCAGTGAACATGAATGCAGTGGGGGTATGGGCATCGGGAACAAGGAAGAACTGCTGGTGGACCCCGAGTTTGCGCAGCCACTGGTCGTACTCGCTCCCGGCAAAGTCCCCGCCGACACAGGAAACGAGGGTTACTTCACCGCCGAGCATTGCAATCCCCGCGGCAATATTTGCCGCCCCGCCGCCATGGTAGATCTGGCGGTCAGTGATATGGGTCGAGCAGTTCTTCTCGGGAAGATGGGCGACTTTCGAGATATGGTCGATGGCCGTGTGGCCGACGATATGGATCATTGTTCCTGCACATCCAGTAACTTTAAGGGAACATCGCGCAGGGCTTTGCCTATCACGGACTTGGCGATCCGGCCGGCATGCTCCGGGGTCTCGGCGCGGAAGACCTTCATCTCGAGGATCAAGCCGACCAGTGCCGTATCTGCAACAACGATTGCGCTTGAGAGTTCCTGCTCACAGTATGGGCAGGATAACATGCCTGCATCGACTTCCACATATTTTGCCTGCGGGTTTAAGCGCTTGCCCGCCTCGCTGATTGCTATGCCAATCGCATCGTCTAGCGATTTTACGTCCTTTATTAACCAGGCCGATTCCAGGGAAACAGTATAATCCGGCATCTTCAACTCCCTACCATTGCTCGCGGTGCACGTGCTCCCCGACTGCCATCCGCTCCGTGAGCACTTGCGGCGGGTGTCCCCTTCCAACCGCAAGCAGTGCCAGGGGACGGATATGTTGTGGCAGGTCGAGGACTTCCCTGACCGCGTCTTCATCGAATGCTCCTGTCCAGCAGGAGTGAAGTTTCCTTGCATGGGCAGCAAGCATCATGTATGTGCAGGCTATGGCCGCGTCCTGTACCGCGTAGAGGATCCCGCGCTCGCCATACCGCGACATCGATCTGACATAGTTTGCGCAGACAACAAAAACTGTTGATGCCCGCGCTATATGTTCCTGATCATAGGCCGCTTCTGCCATGGCGGATCGCGCATCCTCCTCCGTAACAACCACGACATCCCATGCCTCGAGATTCCCGGCGCTCGGTGCTGTACTGGCACAATCAAGGATGAACTCTGTCTCCTCACCGGTCAGGGGTTCGTCCCGGTAGTCACGGACCGATGATCGGTGCGCGAGAAACCCGAAAAACTCAGAGGAGTCCATGTTCGCTTAAGATCTGCCATGCATTCTGTGCAGGGGTGGTCGAGGCGCTGATCGCCGCTGCAATCTTCTGGGATGCCTGCTCGGGCTGGTTGCTCTCAAGAAGGGAGATCGCATCGTTGAGCGATGAGATCGCTTTTGAGAAATCTCCCTGTCCGGTGCTGCTGGCGGCAAACTGCAGTTCGCTCCGAACGGACTCCAAAAGGAGGTTGAGCATCCGTTTTCCGCCGGCTTTTTCCCCTTCAGCAAACCCGGTCAGGGCGAGGCATAACTGGGACGAGATGATCAGCTCGGACTTGGCCCGTTCTCCGAACTGGTAACTCTTGACTGCGGTTTTCAGATCCATACACACCATGGGAATTCTTGAGTAAAATAGGGTTCTGTTTTAAAAAACCAATCACCTTACTCAAATCCCCTTTGTTTACGGGGATAAAAAAAATCCGGGGTCTGGGCGAACCCCATGACCCATTACGGGCACTGCCGGAAGAATTACCGGCCTGATTTTGCCTTTGAACCGAGCGCGGAGACCTTTGCCCGCTTCATCCGCCTGCGGACCATCGGGTTTGCCGTGGACTCGTTCATGCCCGAGCCACCGGACCGGTCGCCGCCGCGCCTTCCACCGCGCCTTCCACCGCGTCCGCCGCCGCGTCCGCCCATTGCCTCGTTCATCTGGTCGATCTGCTTGACATTTGCGCCTGCCTTGAACCGCTGGTTCGGTCCCGGGCTCTTGGCTTCGCCTTCTTTTTTCGGGACGAGCCTGATCTGTCCTTTGACACCTTTTATCTGTGCCCAGAGGGTTGTTCCTGTTTTACCCATAATGAAACTCCTTATGTAATTCTGCTGTACCGCTCATAAAGGTTCGCGCCTGCACGGTCCCGGGACGGGATTTCCTCTTGAAACGAATCAGGAGTTTTTCGGGGAGGTTGCGGCCCCAATCTCCTGCTT
>CAZMCL010000220.1:0-2113 GCA_964564375.1 uncultured Methanoregula sp.
CTCCCGAGGATGATGGCCGAGCAGTCATAGTTGCAGGCCATGTCGATGATAGCTCCTGAGGTGGGTTGCTCCACCCAGTTGGTGGTGCCGGTGCTGGTCCGTGACGAGAGGCGGTTGCCCCCTGCGGTGAGGACGGTCTTGCCATCCGATGAAATGAGGACGATTGTGTCGAGGCTGCCGGACTTGTTGTCCGACCAGACCGTGGAAAAGGTTGGCGTGAAGATCCGAACACCCTTCTGGGTTGTTGCGGCGATGATATTCTCCGTGGGTGAGAGGGCGATTTGCTTCACGGGGTCATCGGTTGTGCGCCCTAACAACTCCCCGTTTGTCGCCCATGTGTTGTAGTTGCCTTCGCTGTCAGCGGAGATGATCAGGGTGGCGTTTTTTGAGATGGCAACTGCTTTTACCTGGCCGTTCATGTTCCGGGTCCAGTTATCCACCATGTCCCGGTCGAGGAGGACGAGGCCCTGCCCGATACCTGTGGCGACAAACTTGCTATTCCCGCTCATCGCGGCAACATAGCCGGACCGTCCGCCCCATTTCTCGTCCCCGTCCCACGAACGCAGGAGCATCTGGTCGCCTGTGGCAAGGACCCAGTTGCCATCGTCCGAGAACCCGACGCCCGAGAACGGGTTATCGGTATACGGGCGCTCTTTCCATTCGGTGCCGATGCTTGCTGCGCCAGCGGGGCCTGCAAGGCATGCGAGGAGGAGCAGGCAGAGGAGTGAAGGGGGGAGACGGAGTCCAGCGGTCATGAAAATCTGATTGATCGTTTCATGTAACAAGTTATCATTTTTGTGTAACCCCGGGGTTATATGCATGGACTGTTATCCCCGCAGATGGCTGTTTTTGACTCAGCAACGTGGACCGGGTTTAATCAATCTCCCGGAACAGCGCCGGGTTCTGCCGGCGGATCCACCAGCGCCGGACGAGCAGCCCCCCGCCGGCAACGATCATGACGCCGGCAACAACAAAGACGACTCCCGGAATAGGGAAGCCGGCCTGCGGCTGGCTGGCAATTGCCGGTGCTGTTGTTGTCACGGCCGGTGCCTGTAGCGCGGACAGCGCCGGTGCTAGCGTATCGTTATGGGAGAGCCCGGCGAGTTCCCCGATGGTCGCGATGGTGGGCGATGCGGTTGTGCTTCCTCCGGCCACTGGCACCGTGCCTATCGCAAAGAGCGAGAATCCCGGGCTCGTTGCAGAGAAGGTGACGAACCCGTTCGTTATCGTGCCGGGAGTTGTCGGCAGTGCGTCCCATCCCGTACCGGTATAATGGTACAGCACGATCTCCTGCGGGTTGAGGCCGTGCTCACCGAGCCATGACTTCGGGACGGTGAAGGTGATGGTTGTTTCCATAATGCTGGTGTACTGCGCAGGGACAAGCTCGACATACTGGAAGACGGTACCGGATGGTGGGGAGATGCCAGCGCCCGGATCGGATTGTTTTGTGCCGGTCACAATAAAACCGGAGAGCCCGGTACCGGTAACGGAGGTACGGATGATGGCCGAGTTCCCGCCGACATTCACCTGCATATGCTCCTTTGGCAGGGCAAGCTGTTGTTTCTCGCCCTGCTCGGTGGAGTTGCCCAACCCGCTGTCCGAAGAATCACTGCCTCCGTTGCTGGCTGTGTTTGGGTAGGTCGTATGCGTGACAACCGGCACCGGGATGGTGACCGTGAATGCACCCGCTCCGGTTATCACCTGCGCGTCCGGGTTGGTGATCTCCACATCCCATGCGCCGGTTGTTGCGCCGGTAAGGTCAAATGTACAGCCAATCGTGGTATCGCCGGTGAGGGTGACACCGGTTGCGGCAATGTCCGTCTCGCCGGTTTTTTTGAGTTTGACGACCGGTGTACCGTAGTAGTTGGTACCGGTGATGGTGACCGCTGCCGCTCCATCATTATTCGTGCCGGTTGCCGGGGCAATGCCCGTGAAAGTCGGCGCCGAGTAGAAGGTGAAGATATAAGCCTGCCCGCAGTCGGTGCCTCCGGAATCGGCATAGTATGCCCCGACGACCGTGGTGTTTCCGGAGACTGCCACCGAGTCGCCGAAAATGTCGTTATCCGCCTTGTCGGAAGCGGAGATGATAGCGACCTGCCCCCAGTTGTCAGCT
>CAZMCL010000220.1:2213-3585 GCA_964564375.1 uncultured Methanoregula sp.
GCGGAGATGATAGCGACCTGCCCCCAGTTGTCAGCTCCCCCCTGGTCTTTATAGAAGATATACGCCTGCCCGCGGCTGGTGCCTCCGGAATCGGCATCGCGTGCCCCGACGACCGCAGTGTTTCCGGAGACTGCCACCGAGTAGCCGAAATAGTCGCTATTTGTCTTGTCGGAAGCGGAGATGATAGCGACCTGCGTGACCAGCGGGTCGATGGTGACCGGGTACACGGCACCGGCATCATCGATCTCCCAGACAAGAGTGTTGCCGGTAAGAATAAGCCGGCCAAAAAGATCATTGCCGGCAGCGTCCTGTACGGCAAGCCCGGCATAGCGGAAGACCGGGCCGTCCGGACCGGAGAGGACGAGCGCCTGTCCTTCAGGCGAGGGGGCAAGGTCGCCGGAGAGGCCGAATACGACCCGCAGCGGACCGGACCCGGCCGGGCGGGTTGCAATGTCCATTCCCTGCTCGATTCCGGTTTTGCCGTTCACGTACCATTCCGTGTACCCGGTCCGGTGGATGGAGAGTATCCGCCCGTCAGCGCTTGTCATTCCCGTTCCCGCGGGTTGCATAAGGTCTTCCCTTCCCACGGAAGCAAGCCGCATACCGAACGAACCGTTTACGGCCGAGATGATGATATCGCCGGTCCCTGTCGTCCGGATGGTACTCTGCTGCGCATGGTTCACGGCGTACCATGTACCGGTCTCGGTCTCGTGCTGGAACTGAGCAAGTTTCTCCTCAATACGCAGTTCGAGATTTTTTGCCGATTTCCGGGAAAGATGAGCGGCCCAGGGCTCATTACCGGCTGCCTGCCCGGTGCTATCTGCGGAACCTGAAACGAACGTGCCCGGTCTCAGGACAAGCGTGCCTCCGCTGCCAGCCGTGGTGACTGCATCCATACCCGTGGAATTCGTTGTCACTTTCACCGCAGACACCAGCGCTATCATCACCAGCAGCGCAATTATCAGAAAACAGTACGGGATGGCAGGCCGGAGCGGCCGCGTTGTCCGCTCAATTCCTTCCTGTAACCCGACAGCTCCCTTCAACGTATGACTCCTTAAATATCCGTAGATAGTTTGTCAAATGTATCAAACGATAAATATACCGAAATAAATCTGAGCATAATAAACCATGTTTTCAAAATGGGGTTTGATATCAACACATCTACCTGTATAATAGTTCGCTGGGGCAGAAAATCCTGTACAATATACCGGGGTAAAATGCGGGAATTGTTTTTCAATCAGGTAAAAAATGGAGCATGATAAAACAGGTGGACCTGTAGTACCGGTCCTTAAACAGTGTGAAAAAAGAGAAAAAAAATGCTCTGTAGAAATCCTAACCTGAAAACGGATTGTACCGACGACCGAAAGATCTA
>CAZMCL010000221.1:0-3580 GCA_964564375.1 uncultured Methanoregula sp.
GTTATCACTAGGCGTTGCCAACGCCTAAACCCGGGTTCGAGTCCCGGTCGGCGCACTCGTTTTTGCACACGTTTTTCCGGTACGGGAACGTACCTTCGGAATTTTAAAAATGGTTCTTTCTGGATGAGATTTACCACTTGATTCCCCCGTTTTTAGATCCTGAACGCATTTGTACCCATGCGACCCCCTCCATCCACAGGCACCAGACAGCCAATTACTTCACGCCATAAAACTGCACAAATCCGGTCCAAAAACCGGACTCTTGGGAGGGGGTCGTGCGGGTACATTTGTTGTTTTACGGCCCTGACCACACTAAAAAGGAGAGAAAATTAAGACGGCATCAACACGATTTAGTGAATTTTATGCAGAACGAAAGTACACCGCCCGACCCCCCCTTCCATAGCGGAGGATGAAGTGCCGATCAAATATAATAACGAAAAACAAAACGCAAACAATCGCGAAAAAAAGTGTAGTGTTGGAAAGAAGAATCTTATTTCTTCTTTACTGCCGCCTTCTTAGCTGCCGTTTTCTTCGGTGCCGCCTTCTTAGCGGGCGCCTTCTTTGCCGGCTTAGCTGCCGCCTTCTTTGCTGCTGCCATCTGGATCCACCTCCTACCGGAAAGGGTTATATTCCGTGTTAATTTAGCAATTAATAAATATTTTGGTCGCAATGGCGTTTTGGGGCGCAGAATCCATACAAACTATCACTTTTTTCCATGAAAACTGGCTGTATCTGGACAAAAACGAATATTTCGGACGATATGTCACGAAATGCGCAATCCTTCAATTCTGCCTTCGTTTGGAAAAATACGCAAGAAATGATGATTTTATAAAACAAAAAATTGTGTTTTCCCGATGTTTTTTTAGTGCCTGCGCACCTGCGGATGTTTTTGCGGTTTTTAAAAAACACCCGGTGCACCGCAACGGAGCCGGGACCACGGCAACCTTTATTCACCATAAAAACAACGGTACGACCATGAACAAACGGTTTCTCCTTGGTCTTGCGGGCGGTCTGGTGGGCATCATTACAGCAGGTTTTGTTATTGCCAACTCCCCCTCCAATGATGTAACCCTTGCGGGCATCCAGACTGCCCTCTTTTCAAGCCTCGGCCTGATGGGAGCGGCCATTGCAAACAAGGAGACCCGTTTTGCCGGGTATATGCTCATATCTTCGGCAGTTTTTATCACGTTCTGTATCCCCATCGCCGGATCGTTTGCCCTGCTCGCGTTATACATGCCAGCGGTAATCCTCCTTGGGATCGCTGCAGTGGTCTGCTTTATCGATGCATCTGCGGCAGAAAAAGATGAAATTCCGGCAGAATAATTTTTTTGCTCTGTAAAAATCCTGTTTCAATTTCCCTGATATCCCCCTCTTGCGCCACTTTGTCCCCCGGGGGGCAAAGGTGCATTTGGATGGGACGAGTTCGGTTACAGGTAATACGTCCTCATCCCAATTCGTGGATGCCACAGCGCCGGGGGCACGCCTGCGTGCCCCCAAGAGCGTCATTGTTTTTAAATTGATTTCTACAGAATTTTTTTTTTAAAAATAGCAATTATCCGGTCAGGATTCCGGTTTTTCCTGATCGTGTTCGGGTGCAGGAACAGTTCCGCAATAGACCATCGCTTTTGTTTTGTCGAGCACCTGCCGGTTGATGATCATGATTCCCACCGCCATCATCCCGGCAAGAAAGAGGGTATGGATGAGGAAGGCGGCATACTGGTCCCCCCCGGTGCCGATGAGTTGGGCCATTGCATACACAACCGCCGCGCCGACAACAGCCCCCACACAGATGAGGCTTGCCCGCAGTGCAGTGTACATCCGGCTGTGGAGGTCCGGGAAGATTAAGAGCCCCATCAGTGCAATCCCGCCAAACCCCACACCCGCCACGAGGAGGAGGTAGATGAGGATGTCGGCAACCGGATCGCTCATGCTCCTGCCTCCTTTGCAGAGGTGCCGGATGCGATCACCGCAGCATAGCCGAGCAGGGCGAGGATGATGGTCACGTCAAGTACGAGAATGTTTCCGAGCGCGATACTCAGGACGAGTCCTGTGACAGCGGCAATGGTGATGGTAACCGCTGCTGCGACAATGCGGTCATAGAGTACCGGTATCCGGACTACGCGAACGAGGGCGCAGGCTGCCAGGAGGCCGAGGCAGAATGCGGCAAAAAACCACGGGTCGATCATACGTTTCTGCAGTAATGTTGAAGATGGAGGAATATCAATGCTCCCGCCCGTTTCTGCCGGCCGATGTTATTTAAAAAAAAGAAGTTCCGCCCGAAACCTCCAGTTCCCTCCCATTTTTATCCCTGCAGCACGAATACGTAGAGAAGATGCGTCCGTCCTATCTTGGAAAGATCCTGCTCCGCTGGTGCGATACCTGCCACGCGCCGGTCCTTGCAAAACAATGTGCCTGTGGAGCCCCAACCCGCGAGGTACCTGTCACCCCTCCGGGCGATGCCCGCCCGGCCTTTCCTGCGGATATCGCGTTGATCAACCGGATCTACGTGGATCATTTCGGTGCACCGCTCATCCCGGACGGTCATATCGCGCTCTTAAACAAGGTACCGGACAAGGACCGGATGGAAGAGGTCATTGTTGGTGGCGGCGTTGCCGGGATCATCCGGTACTTCCCGGACCGGCGTGTATGGGAACCGGTGCCCCGGCCGGAAGCCTGTCGGATCTTTTCACCCACAAAACGGTTTATAATGATCAGCGAAGACGCGGTCCCGTTCATCCGCGACCAGGGAATGAGCGTACTAGCCCCGGGGCTTGTGCATATCGATGAGCACGTCCGGGCAGGTGATGAGGTCTTCATCATGGCCCCCGACCGGACCTGCATTGGTGTTGGCCGGGCCAAGGTGGATGCCGCCGCTGCCCGGGAGATGAAGAAGGGATCCATAGTACGGACCCGGCGGAATATCACGTCGCAGGTGGTGCCCGGAGCTGCATCGTGGGACGATGTTGTCCGGGCCAATGCCGCGGTGATCGAACGTGCGGAAGGGGAGGCGGTCCAGTTTGTGATGGATGTTGCAAACCGGAACCCGGGCCTCCAGCCCAACATATCCTACTCCGGGGGCAAGGACAGCCTCGCCACGCTCCTTGTGGTCACAAAGGCGATAGGAAAGGTCCCGTTGCTCTTTGCCGACACGGGTCTCGAATTCCCCGAGACCTATGAGAATATCGATGCGGTCGCGGAGAAGTACGGCCTTGAAGTGCTCCGCACTGACGGTATCACCACGTTCTGGGAGACCTTCGCCCGGGAGGGGCCACCCGCGGTAAACGCCCGCTGGTGCTGCAAGGTCTGCAAGTTGACACCGGTCGGGAATATTATTCGCGAACGGTGGGGCGAGTGCCTCTCATTCATCGGCCAGCGGCGCTACGAATCGGCCACCCGGGCAAAGAGCGAACGGGTCTGGCGCAACTCGAATGTCCGGGCCCAGCTCTCGGCAGCCCCGATCCACAACTGGACCGCGCTCCACGTATGGCTATACATCTTCAAGGCAGAGGCGCCCTACAATGTACTTTATGGAAAGCACCTGGACCGGATCGGATGTTTCATGTGCCCGTCCAGCGATATG
>CAZMCL010000222.1:0-1113 GCA_964564375.1 uncultured Methanoregula sp.
CAGGATTCCCCGGCCGCACCATGCAGCACCAGCCTGTTCCGGGAATAATTACTTTATAGGACGAAATGTAAACTATACATTACAAAGGGCTCCTATGAAAAATAATTCTTTTTATCTTCTTGTCGGGTGTATTGCTCTCGCGCTCCTTGCAGTGTTCTGGTATTCCGTGGAGATCCATAACCCGTTCCTCATCGAAATCGCATTTGTGGCAGCAATCATCCTCATTTACCTTGCACGGGGAAAGGTAACCGACCTCATCGAGGACGAACGGAGCGCCAAGATTTCAGAACAGGCCGCGCTGCGCACGTTCCAGGTCTTCTGGTTCTGTACGCTCTCCATCGGCGCGGTGATGCAGATCCTGTATATCCCCACCTTCCCGCGGGAGTTCCACGATGTCCGCCCTCCTCCCGAGATCCTCGGTCCCCGGTTGATGGGCTATGTCCAGCTCGGCCTGCTCTGCCTGATGATCTTCCTGTACGTTGGATTCAGGGTTTATTATGCCCGCAAATACGGGGACTGGGAGACTGATGAAGAATAAGATCAAGGTATTCCGGGCCATGCACGATCTCACGCAGGAAGACCTTGCCAATGCAATTGGTGTGACGCGGCAGACAATCCTTGCCATCGAAAAAGGGAAGTACGTCCCGTCGCTCGACCTTGCTTTTAAAATTGCACGGCATTTCCAGGTAAATATCGAAGAAGTATTCCAGTACGACGACGAAATCCGTACCATCGGTATCGATTGATCAGGTTCCCCCGGGTCAGAGTGAATTCCTGCCCTTTTTCTTTTTTCAATGACGGCCACAGCAGTCAAATTGTAAACTCTACCATAGAAATCAAAAAGTATATATTACAAAATGTAAAATATACTTTACATGGTCTGCGCTGAACACTGCGCCAGACTTACACACCTATCCAGGAGATGAAGGATAATGAAAACACCAGGAATCTACTACGGTGCTATAGCCGCATTCTGCGTCATCAGCATTCTCGTTGGTTTTGCAGGCGCTGCAGATACCGCGGTGCCCGTAAAAAACGGTGCCGGAATACATGGCTTCGGGCACGGGCAGCCGCCATCCATGGAAGCAATGATTGATCACCTCGAACAGCAGG
>CAZMCL010000222.1:1213-3571 GCA_964564375.1 uncultured Methanoregula sp.
GCGTTGATGTCACCGAAGTCATAACCGCTCTACGGAACGGGGATGATGAAGCCGTAAAGGCATGGCTTGATGCCTACCGCGAAGCTCACAAGGGCGAAATGCAGGCTCGGGAAGACCGGCCCGGCCCGGAGAAGTTCATCGAACGCCTCGAACAGCAGGGCGTTGATGTCACCGAAGTCATAACCGCTCTACGGAACGGGGATGATGAAGCCGTGAAAACATGGCTCGAGGCTTACCGCGAGGAGCACAAGGGGGACATGAAGGACCAGCAGCCCGGCCCGGAGAAGTTCATCGAACGCCTCGAACAGCAGGGCGTTGATGTCACTGAAGTGAAAACCGCGCTCCAGAACGGGGACAACGAAGCCGTGAAAACATGGCTCGAGGCTTACCGCGAGGAAAACCGCGATCAGATGAGACCCGCCAGCCGGATGGGCAACGTCACCCAGGGCTGTGGCCAGAACCGGTGAATGCAGGGACCTGTTCCTGCACCCGATCTTTTTACTTTTTCTCATCCACCCGGTCCGTGACAGGATCCGGATTATGATGGAAAAACCAGATTGTACAGGGAATTATTGATGGAAAAATCCTCTAAAAAACACCAGGGGAACTCATACTCATGAAAGAAAATTACAAAAAATACCCAAACATGGGAAACACAGAACAATATTCCCAAAAAAACCGGGAGAACATGCCGCATAACCTGGTGCAGATGCCACTGCCACGCAATGCGGTCCTGGCAGGAGAGGCGGCATGAGACCACAGCAAATTTTCCTTATTGGCATTCTCCTCATCGCTCTCTTTGCTGGTGCAGTATCCGCATACACGACCTCCGAATCCATCGTGGCCGCATCGAACGTGTATATCTCGGATGTCACGTACTCGCCCGGTTCCTTTTTCCCGGGCGATGAAGGGACGGTCACGGTCAAGGTAACCAATGGAAATACCAATCAGGGCGTTGTCGTGAACCATGCAACCGTGTACGATGACAAGAATACCTTCATTGTTACCAGCCCGCCATTCTCCTCTTCGACGAATATCGGACCGGGACAGACGCAGACCTTCGTCTTCACGATCAAAGCGGACACCATGAGCGAGGGCACGTTCTACCCCATCTTCTCCATAAGTTACCGGGACGCGGACAGCCTGTGGTACCGGACCAGCATCCAGATTGAGGATGCCCCGCTCGAACTGACCGTCACAAGCCGGCCCGACACGTTCACGGACGGGGGGAAAGGGACTGTGAAGGTTCTTGTCTGGAACCCGCGCGAATCTGCGGTCCGCGGGGTTACCGTGGTTCCAACCGGGAATGGAATCACCACGACCCCGATCAAGGCCTATATCGGCGACCTTGCACCGGGCGCGTCAAAAGAGGTGACCTTTGAAGTAACTCCCACAGAGGGGACCTCACTCACCTTCACCACAGAATACCTCAACGGGGTGAACGCCCACGAGACGGCAATCACGATCCCCGTCACGTTCGGGACCGACAAGAAAGGCGCCCAGATCATTGTGAACAATATCGAGAGCTCGGGCACTGCGGGGGCGATGACGATCAAGGGTGACGTGACCAACAACGGGCTCACCGATGCCAAATCAGTCATCGTAACCGTCGGGAGCCCGGCAACACCCGTCAACCCGAACCCGGTCTATGCCATCGGCAACCTTGAGCCGGATGACTTCTCCAGTTTCGAGGTTACGTATACCTCTGCGGGTAGTGGCGCAGTCCCGCTGATTGTCGAGTACAAGGATGTGGACGGGAACGTGTTTACAGAAAAATTCAGCATCACCACAAACGGTAACACGGTACTCGCCGGATCAGCGGCAATAAAGGGCGCAACGGCAGGCGCATCCGGCCAGCCTCGCGGAATGTTCGGATCGTTCGGGTCCGGCTTCAACCAGATCCCGGTCACGGAGATTGTCATAGTCCTTGTTGCCATCGTCGCCCTCATCATCGCATGGAGAAAAGGGCTCCTGAAACGCATCACGGACAGGTTCCGGAAGAAGAACAAGGATGACGATGTACTGCTGCAGGAGCACTGAGCCCATTATTCAGGGCGGGTTGTTCCTATGACAGCAGTACCGGTCATCGAACTGGCCGATGTGAGCAAAATCTATCCGCTCCCTTCCGGGGATGTGGTGGCGCTCGACCACTTGTCCTTACAGATAGACCGCGGGGAGTTTGTTGGCATCATGGGCCCCTCGGGCTCCGGCAAGTCCACGCTCCTCAACCAGATTGGCGGGCTGGATGTCCCCACTTCGGGGACGCTCCGCATTACCGGGAAAAATATCCGTCAGATGTCTGACGAAGAACTCACCAGCCTCCGACTCAATGCCATCGGCTACATCTTCCAGAAATTC
>CAZMCL010000223.1:0-3568 GCA_964564375.1 uncultured Methanoregula sp.
ACAAGATCCCCTCCGATGGACGTGATACCGTCCATGATGAAGAGCGCGTCGTGCTTCCGGCAGAGTTTTCCGATCTCCTCTGCGGGGTTCTTAATACCCGCCGAGGTCTCGTTGTGGACTAGCGTGACTACCTGTGCGCCACTTTCGAGCTGTTCTTTGAGGGCTTCGAAGTTGAGCGGGGTGCCCCATTCGGACCTGATCTCGGTTGCCTGACCGTAGCGCTGGCTGATTTTATAGAGGCGGTCGCCGAACTTGCCGTTGACAAGGCAGGCGATTTTCTTGTCCCGCGCCACGTTTGCAATCGCGGCTTCCATGCCGGCCGTACCGGACCCGCTGATAACGACAAGATCGTTTGTGGTCCCAAAGGCGGTCTTGAGTACCCGCACACAGTCGGCATATGCTGCACCGAACTCGGCGCTGCGGTGGTTTATAGCCTGACGCGACATCGCGAGCCTGACCCGTTCCGGTATCGGTACCGGGCCCGGCATCATCAGGAGAAGTTCGTTTTCCATGTAGATCTGCTCATAGTATTTTAATATAGACGCAATATAAGTTTGGATAGCAATTATGGTGGACGTAGCGATAATATCCGGATCCGGATCCGACGCGAAGATTACGGATAAGGTGAAAAAAGTCCTTGACGAAAACGGAGTATCGTATGACGCCCGGATCATCTCCGCTCATAGGGACCCCGATAAACTGGATGCCTACATAAAGAAAAGTGAGGTAAAAATTTACATCGCAATCGCAGGCCTTTCCGCTGCCCTGCCTGGCGTTATCGCATCGAAATCCGACAAGCCCGTCATCGGTGTGCCGGTGAGCGGGACACTCAACGGAATGGATTCGCTCCTCTCGATCGCACAGATGCCAAAAGGTGTCCCGGTTGCCTGCGTTGGCGTGGACAATGGGGAGAATGCCGCGTGGCTCGCGGTAAGGATACTGAAGCTGGGGAAGTAAAAACCAGAATATAATTGCCCGGTGAAAAACCCTTTTTTGGGGTATGCAGCCCCACTCTTGCGCCACCAGCCCCCGAGGGGGACGGGGCGCTATTAGCAATAGAACGGAGTTCGGTTAACCGGCATTTGCGTGATTCCGTTACCCGGTAATATGTCATCATCGCAACCGGGAGGCGCCCCCGAGAGCGTCTGAAAGTGGTAGCAATTTCTCAAAAACCAGAATAACCGGCTTTTATTTCTTCTTTCCTTTCCCCATCTTCCCCGCCTTCCGCCCATGCGGGCAGACCCATAAACACAGCCCGCAGACACCGGCAAGACCCATCTCCTTCTCGAGCTTCCTGTAATACCGGTCGCAGGCAGCCGCATCGAACCGTGCCTCCCGGGGCTCATCCTCTGAGAATGATCTGCCCGTGAAGGCACCCACCGGGCAGATGTCCACGCAGGCCGTGCACTTGCCGCACCGCGGCTGCATGGGGAACCCTGTGGGTTCCAGCGGCGCATCGGTGAGCACGGTCACCCACCGCACCCGCGGGCCGTGATCGGGAGTTATGAGCAGGCAGCTCTTCCCGATCCAGCCGAGGCCGGCCAGGTGTGCGGCGAGTTTCTGGGAGAATATACCGCAGATGTGCTCATCGTCCGTCCGCTTCGAGGCCGGTACGGGAAATGCGCTGTATCCTTCCCTCTGGAGCTCGCCAGCCACCCGGAGCGCGATGTTATCGAGTGCCGCGTTGACCACATCGTAACTACTGTGCCGGTACAGGATCAGGGCCTCCTTGTCGCCGTCCTCCAGCAGGTCGACGATGCTGTCCTGCAGCCGGATGCCCATCACAACTCCCCGGGAGTACCGGCCGGCCCGCTCCCCGCCCAGCCCGTGGATGAAGTTCCTGGCGGGGGTGAGGTCGGCGATCCCGAAGTAATCGGCGCCAAGGGAGGTTGCAAGTGAATGCAGCTGTGAATGGGTATCCTGTTTCATGGATAATATCCTGAGGGATTCAATGGAACATCAGGCTGGCGGTCAGTGGCGTGGGAGCATTGGGAATTGTGATATGGAAAAAGAGAGGGATACATTCCTGAGAGCAGAGAGCATTACTAAGACTGCTGACTCTTCCTGTTACGGCTTCTGCATCACAAAGAACGTGTACCCGTAATACCGCTTGTACTTGCGATATGTCTCTGCTTCCTCCTCAAGCGAGTCAAGGATGCCGGCATGCACAGGGTTCGCCCCGTGGGTCTTCCGAAGCTCCTTTACCCGGGCCAGCATCGGGACATAGTAATTATCCCACCAGCCCTCTTCCGGCAGGCGGTGTGTGGCGACGAGGCGATACCCTGCTATCTTCACCAGTTCCTTAAGCTGATCCTCCGTCTTTGGTATGTACCCTTCCTTCTCCCACCACTGCATCAGCTCCTCCGGGGGATTTGGTTCAAACCACACGGCATCCGATACAACCATGTAACCTCCCTTTTTCAGAAACGGTCTCCATGTCCAGAGCCCCTTTTCAAAACCGATAATGAAAACAGCTCCCTCTGACCAGATGAGGTCGAATTGCCCCGTTTCAAAGGGGAGGGCATCCATCGAAGCGTATACGGTTTTGATCCGCCCGGCAGAACCATCCTCTTTCGCCTTTGCATCGATAGTATCGAGGAACGGATTGTGATTGTCAACCGCGGTGATGGTCCCGCTGGTGAGTGATGCGAGATCCCGTGTCTGGGTCCCTGAACCACACCCGATATCGAGGATATTCGCATCCTTTGGGAGTGGGGGAAGATATGAAAACGCTTTCCTTGTCGTACCCATGCACCCGGGCCCCTGCCGGGGGAGGGACTCGAATATCTGGTAAAAAAACTCATCGAGTGTCATTGTACCCCAGAGGTTTGAGGAGGGAATTAGAGTGCTTTGTGGTCAGACCGGGAGATGGTATGCCTGACCATAATACATCACTTTCACGCACCACAGACCCTGCTTTTTTCCATTCCGTTCAGACAACCGTATATTATGGCAAAGAAGATCGAAACGGTCTGCGGGTATTCCTGCAGCGACTGCGACCACCATACAAAAGAGTGCCCCGGGTGTGAAAAAACGAAGGGGAAACCCTTCTGGACCGCGTTTGTCAGAATAGACCAGTGCGCCATCTACGACTGTTGTACGAATGAGCGCAAGTTTCCGCACTGCGGGAAATGCCCCGACCTTGTATGTGAGCGGTTCACCCGGTATAAGGACCCGTCCATGACCGAAGAACAGGTTGCTGCCGGCATTGCGGCGATGGAGCAGGAGCTCCGGGCACGGGGGTAATCCGTACGCACCTGAAACCCATATAGGATGTGCCGGAGTATGTTCATATCATGCCCATCCTCAGCGACCCGACGGTCACGCTCGAAGATGTCCGGCTCCGGGCTATCTCCCTCTCTTCGCTCGATCTTGAGGTGATGATCCGGGTGGAAAATCCCAACCCGCTCGGCATCACGCTTCGGGAACTACCGTTTTCTGCCTTGTTTAATTCGGGGAAGGGCGATTTGGAACTTGCTAAGGGGAACATTGGACAGGTGAATATTGCTGCCCGGGGCAGCACCCTGCTCCGCGTTCCGGTGACTTCGCAGAACATCGCCCTCATCAG
>CAZMCL010000224.1:0-3567 GCA_964564375.1 uncultured Methanoregula sp.
AACAGGCCCAGCAGCAGCGGAACTGATCTATGATCGATCCTGGCCCGGGATCGCGCCATCGACAGGCAGGTTCAAAATACGGTGGTTAAATGACGCATCCCGCAAAACGTAGGAGTCGCATCCCGGCCGTGATACGGCGTTCGCGTTTCCTGAATGTTGAACTCTCCTCAGTTCTTCGGCCCCTCTGCCCATCAGGCACTTTTTCGCCAACAACATCAGATCCTGCCCCATCTAACCAGCCCAATCGTTAGAGCCTGCCTGTCATCGGGATCCCCACCACCGTGTGTGTAACCTACTCTTTGTTACAGCGGCAATCCGCACTTGAATCGTGGTCGATGCTGCCGTCGTCTCCATTGCGGACTGACCTGCGACGTGGAGCGTTTGCACGAGGGCCCCGAGAGCAATACCATCATGGCGGTTCTGTGAATGTTCGGTCTGCCGTGCAGGATGCCGTTTTAGATTCAATATGTTGTAAAAATGTTTGATAAACGGATAAGTGAATTATGAGTGATATACTACTTGAGGTTATTAGAGCGGCAATTCTGCTGTATGTGGTTCTCTATCTGGTAAAAGCGGGAAAGAAGCGTAAGGAGCTTTGCCGAAAAGGATGGGGTTTTGTAGTCGCAGGTTTCGGACTTCTTTTGTTTGGCAACATAATGGATATTACCGACAATTTCGAATCACTGAACCGATTCATTGTTATCGGTGATACCCCAACGGAGGCATTTCTGGAGAAGATGGTGGGCTTTATGGGCGGATTTGCGATGCTGGCCATCGGCCTGATAAGATGGATACCCACTATAACAGGCGTTCATCGCACCAAACAGTTGAACGAAGAACTGGAACAAGAAATCACCGGGCGCAAGCGGATGGAAGAAGCACTTCAGACCAGCGAGGACAAATACAAATCCATGTTTGAAAATATGGTTCCTGGCAGCTGTTTTGATGAGCTTATCTACAAGGATGGAATTGCCACTGATTACCGCATTCTCGATATAGACCCATCGGGTGAAAAAATACTCGGTATTCCAAGATCAGAAATAATTGGGAAACTGGCTTCCGAGGTGTACAAAACTGATAAAGTCCCATTTGTTGATATTTATGCAAGAGTTGCAGAAACCGGAATCTCTGAATCGTATGAAGTTTTCTTTCCACCTGCCAATAAATTGTTAGCTTTTACCATTACCTGCCCGGGAAAAGGTAAATTTTCCAGTATGTTTTTAGACATCACCGAGCGCAAGCAGGCCGAGGACGCATTGAGAGCAAGTGAGGAAAAGGTCAACACGTTGTTTGCGTCATTGCCGCAACTGGTGTGGACATGCCGGGTGGATGGGCCGTGCGATTACCTCAGTCCGCAATGGGTCAAGTACACCGGCATTCCAGAGGCCCAGCAGCTCGGTTACGGCTGGCTGGAGCAGCTCCACCCCGATGACCGTGAGCCAACCATGGCGGTTTGGAAAAACGTGGTTGACTCTGGTTGTGACTTTCATGTCGAGTTCCGCCTCCGCCGCCATGATGGCGCCTATCGCTGGTTCTACACGCACGCGTTGCTGCTGCACGACCTTGATGGGCGAGCCACTAAGTGGTACGGCTCAAACACCGATATCACCGAGCTTAAGCGGGCCGAGGAAATGCTCCGTAGTTCAGAGCATCAGTTGAATGCGATGTTCAATTCTTCTCCGGTGGGGATGATGTTGATTAACGAGAACACTGAAGTTGTCAGGATTAATGTTTATTTGACCGACATGACAGGCAAAAACAGCGAGGAACTGCTCGGTTTGCAGCCCGGTGAGATATTCAACTGTGCAAATGCCCATAATGATAAGGGTGGTTGCGGTAAAGGTGAGGCATGCGGCGCTTGCCCTGTTCGTGGCGCAGTGACCAAGGTACTCGAAACGGGCCGGCCGATTTATAATGCCGAAGTTAATATGCATTTGTTAACCGATGGGCACATAAAAAATGCGTGGCTAAGTTTCTCTTTGGTGCAAATAGAGATAGAGGAACGCCGACATGTCATGACAGCGTTTGTGGATATTACCGAGCGTAAGCAGGTCGAGGAAGAAAAAGGGGAAATCACCGCGGAAATGGAGCGGATGAACCGGCTGATGACCGGCCGGGAAATGCGGGTTATCGAGATGAAAAAGGAGGTCAACTCCCTGCTGGCAGAGCTTGGAAAAGAGCCGGAATATAAAAGCGTGCTGGAAGAAACAGACAATAAAGTTACTTCGCCGGGAAACGTATTATGAAAAATGAAATGATAAAAACACCGGGCAGGATATTGTCAGTTGTATTTATGATAAGTGTCATTTTATCAGCCTTTGCCACAGCCGACGAGGCAAAGGTCTACAAAATTGGTATATTAGCTAAAAGAGGCACGGAAACATGCCTGGCCCAATGGACCGCAACGGCGGATTATCTGACCGGAACAATAGAAAACGCCAGCTTTGAGATTGCGCCTCTAAGCTTTGAGCAGGTATATCCGAGTATTGAAGCCGGTGAGGTAGATTTTCTTGTCGTCAATTCATCCTTTTATGTGAATCTTGAGGCCAATTATGGCGCCAGTAGAATAGTTACGCTAAAAAATCTGCGGCATGGAAAAGTCTGCACCATGTTTGGCGGAGTGATAATAGTTAAAACCAGTAGCGGTATCGGTAAGCTCACCGATCTCAAAGGCAAGACTTTCATGGCCGTGGACGAAACGTCCTTCGGCGGCTGGCAGATGGCCTGGCGGGAACTCAAGGAACGGGGCATCGACCCATATAGAGATTTCGCCTATTTGCAATTTGGCGGTCATCACGATGCAGTTGTCTATGCGGTGCGCAACGGCAAGGTCGATGCAGGCACAGTAAGGACTGATACGCTGGAGAGAATGGCGGCAGAGGGTAAGATAGATATTGATGATTATACAGTCCTTTTCGGTCATGAGGAGCACAACCATTTGTTAGAAGATCATGATACGAGGGAGTTTCCGTTTATTCACAGTACGAGATTGTATCCTGAATGGCTGTTCATAAAGGCCGCCAACACGCCCGATGAGATAGCAGAGAAGGTGGCGGCGGCACTGCTGTCGATGTCTGCTGATAGTGATGCTGCAAAGGCCGCCCAATGTGCCGGCTGGACGATTCCCCACAATTATACACCGGTGCATGACTGTCTCAGGGAACTTCGGATAGCCCCTTATGAAGATTACGGCAAGATAACTGCGGCAGAGATAATAAAAACATATTGGTCCTGGTTGCTCGGCACTGTCGGTGTGATACTGACCCTTGTTGCCTTTGCGATTCGTACAAGAAGGCTCAATATAGAACTTTCCAAATCAATCACCGAGCGCAAGCAGGCTGAGGAGTCGCTGAGAACCCATGCTCGCCAGCAAGCCGAACTGGCTAAATTCGGTCAGTTCGCACTCGCTGGCGCATCCTTGGATGATGTGTTTGATCAGGCCGTTTCCATGATCTCGCGGATACTGGGGACGAAATACGCCAAGGTTCTGGAGCATCGGTCCGAGCAGGGACTGCTTTTCCTCCGGGCCGGGGTCGGTTGGAAGGAAGGCTGGGTCGGACACAAGTC
>CAZMCL010000225.1:0-3535 GCA_964564375.1 uncultured Methanoregula sp.
GGTTGTGCACCAGCCACATCAGACCCTGCGAAGCGGTAAATGTAATATTCATGCACCCGGCATTCATTAAAAAAAATGGCGGGGGTATACCCCCGCGTGAAAATTTTTCATCAACCCCCCTGCCCCTGCCCAAAATATTCCAGGCAGGGTCTGGTTGATCAACCGGAACTCTCACGCCGGAAATCAGAAAAAATTGTCGGTTGCACAATAGTTTTATCGGATAATTATCCGATAATCGGTTCACTTACTTACACCCAATGATCGCGATTGAAAAATTTTTGCCGTGATCCGGGATCGTGTCAAAGGCAGAATAGGAAGTATGGATCCGGAAAATCCCGGATACATGTCTGGTTTTTGTATGCACCAGTATTTTTGAAAATTGGAACCCTCAGCGCACCAGAAAGGACCGGTCTGATCCTTACGGCTCCTGCGGGAAATGCCACTTTGCCAGGAAATATACTCCGGCAAGGATCAGGAGTGCGCTGATCATGGCAATGACATAGCCTCCGATTTCCATCCCGCATGTCTGCGTTCCTGCGGTCTCGGCGGCAAGATGTGCACATTTCGTGGGGATGTCGATCAACAGGAACCAGATGATGAAGCAGTTTGCGAGGATCTCACAGATGACTGCAATGGTGGGGATTGTCATGGACTGGAGTCCCAGGGACTCTGGATGGGCTGGTGTATCGGTGCTCATAATTAATATTTGACAGGTATTGTTAAAAAAGGGTAAAGAGATGTTCAATACTCTGAACCTGTTGGCGAACGAAAATTTCCTGTACTCCCGCCATTTCTCCCTGAGCCAGAGCGGGACATATACGAGGGCTATCAGCACCGGCACACCGGGCGAGAGTACCCGATTACAATCCCGACACCCATCCCAAGGAAGATCCTTATGGTCAGGTAACGATCAAGGAAGGAGAGTTGATTAACCTGCGATTCCATGGTCTTTGTCACCCATCAATTCCATCAAAGGATTTTTTCAAGGATATTCACAGCATCCCGGACATATGCAGGGCACTTCGTCCTGAACACGTTTGCTTTTGCCGCAGCAGCATACTCGTCAGGATTCTTCATGTTGTACCCAAGCAGTTCTGTGCAGTTCATGGATCCTTTCTTTTTGGTAAATTCCCGGATAAACCGCCGGGTGAGTGCGCGGGTCTTCTCGGTTGCGGCATCATCACCTTCTTCTGCTTTCCCGTACTTCAGCCCAATCACCATAATCGCGCCGGAGACCGCACCGCAGATGTTGCCGGTTTTGGAGATCCCTCCTCCGAATCCGCATGCGATCTTCCGTGCAGTCTTTTCATCCAGTCCCAGTTCTTTTGCAAATACTGATAAGACCGATGCCGAGCAGGTAATCCCGTTCGCAAAAAATTTTGCTGCAGCATCAGATCTCGTCATAAAACACCTGTGATATCCAATTCAGAGTATTGTCCTTAAAAAACCGTTTCATAAGGACGTCCCGCTGTTCATGATGGCGCGGACAACGGTCTCGATCTCGTCGTACTGCACCTCACCCATGCCTTTCTTCTCAATCCCGAGTTCGGTGGCAATTATATGGACATCCGGCACAAGACCGGCAGCAGTAAGTTTCTTTGTGGCACAACAGTCCGTACACCCGTCTAGTACGATGAGCCGCTCTGTGTTCCCAGCGTCAATTTTAAGCGATTCTGTCGACTGCTTGCAGTTCATGCACAGGAACATGCCGGGCTTTCTCTGCATCAGGAGGATCCCGGCCTGCGTGGTAAGTTTGCCGGTATTCGAGATCCCAGAGCAGGTGACAAGGGCATGGGTCATTTCTTTTCTTCCGCCATGGCGCGTGCAGCATCCTTCCGGTAATAAAGCATGCAGTGGCAGTGCCCGTCCTTTGCGATCTCGTCCTTGTGGTAGATGCACGGGCAGATGTTCGCCGTGTCCTTCTCCTCATCCCGGGACAGAATCCGGCACGGGCAGTACCGGTGGCTGAACCGCTGCTCGTTGCGTGCCAGACCCCGGATAACCCGGTCGAGAACGTCTTTGTCCGGGTTTGGCACCCAGTCGTTCTTCTCCGCGTACTCTTGTGCCCACGCACGGATCTCCTCATCAGATGTCATAGATCACACTCTTTTTGCTGTCGGTGTTAATCGAAGACCCCCGGTATTGCCGGTGCCAGAGTGCCTTCATTTTATCCTGCAGAGAACCCGGTTCCATCAGAATATCTGGATCCCGAAATACGCCAGGATGAACTTCATCGAGACATACAGGAAGTATACGCCAAAGATGAGTTTCAGCGTGGTTGGCTTGAACTTCTTGATGATCGCAGCACCGAACTGCGCACCGATGATCGTCCCAGTGGCAAGGAGGAGCGCAGCGCCGATCGCAACATATCCTTCGGCGAGCTTGATGCCCCCGCCAACGATTGCAAGCGGAATCATGGTGGCAAGCGACGTCCCCATGGTGACATAGACCGGTGCATTGAAGAGGTAGATGAGGCCCGGCACGAGCGCGTACCCCCCGCCAAGTCCGACAAGCCCCGTCAGGATGCCGATGACAAAGCCAAAAGCACCTTTCCCTGCATCGGGCCCGGGGATGGTGTTCCCTTCCGGCTGGGCCTTCTTCCCGTGCGAGACGCCTTCATAGATCATGCGAATGGCCGGAAGCAGGAATGCAATCCCGAGGAACAGTCCAAGGAGCATTGTCTGGTCGCTCAAAAGATCAAACATATAGGAACCAAGGACCACACCGATGATACCGAACCCGGCAAGCCAGAGTGTTGTCCGGACATCGAGGTTCTTCCGTATCAGGTGACCGTATCCGCCGGAGATAGCAGTGAAGATGACGGCAAAGAGCGTTGTCCCGATGGCAATGGGTGCCGGGTACCCGAGATAGAAATGCAGGATCGGCAGCATCACGCTGCACCCGCCGGTGCCGATGATCCCGCCAAGCAGGCCGGCAGCAAGCCCTACGATGATGAGCAGGACAATCACCATCGGGGTAATCTCCGGTGTTCCTTCTGTGAATGCCAGACCGGTCGAGAACGACCAGATCGTCAGTCCGATAATGAGCGCCAGCAAAACGATGGTCGGCGCATAGTTCTTCAGGGTACTTAGCTGAGCAGAATTGTTTTTCGTTTCCATGGATGTTTCGCTCCTATTCACAACGGTCCTTTTTGTGTCAGCAGGTCCCGTTGCACCCGCAGCTGCATCCACTGTTGTTGCCACCGGATTTTTTATCCGCAGGAGCAGCTTTTTTCGTCCGGCCTTCGCCCTTCCAACATGCAGAGACGATCCTCTCGATGTCCTCCTGGGTGTAATCCCTGGAGGATCCTTTGGTGATGCCGAGTTCGGTCACGACAATATGCTGACCTGCTGCAACTCCCTGTGCGCCGGCAATCTTCTTTGCGCAGAGCATCGGGCAGCCGTCAAGGATGACGACTTCATCTGCATTCATCGAGTTGGCGACAAGGCTCTCAGCACCGATCGCGAGGAGCGAGGTGCAGGCAATATTCCCATAGCCTTCCTCGGTCAGCTGGAGCGCTGCAAGGTTGGTCAGT
>CAZMCL010000226.1:0-3524 GCA_964564375.1 uncultured Methanoregula sp.
CTCGCCATATCCATCCACTGCCGTATTCGCACAGCCCGGTGTCCCACTCATGGAGGAGTAGGGGGGTTCCCGGGACGCGAAGGGGGGCGGGGGTCAACCGCAGACCCCCCCATGGTACGGGTGGGGGGGTTGGAGCGAATTTGAAAAAAATGGGAGGGGGGGTTAGCGTGGAACCCCGGGTCCCTTAATGGATAATTTCAGGGACCCCGCGGCTTCCCCTTATACAACATGTGGAAAAGTATTACCGCCTGCACGATGACTGCAAAAATCGCGATGGCAAACAGGGTGAGGAACGGATCACCAGTCCCCGGCACCCATGGCCGGATATCGAGCGACGGCATTGTAAAATAGGTATACACAATGACAAGCGCCAGGACAACGGTCATGATTGAAGACAAAATGACAGAAACCCTCATCTTTTTTTCCGGATCAAGGAGGGCATAACCGAATGGCGTGAGCTCGTAGTAGATCCATTTATGATCGTTTTTTGCCGGAATGACGAGGTCTGCCATTTCCAGAACTTCAAGATGGTGATGAATTGTCGGAGGGGTCAGCGAGAGTTCCTTAGCTAGTTCCGCATTGGTCTTTTTCCTTTCGCGGAGGGACGAGAGGATGAGAATGCGGGTATCTGAAGAGAGGCTGTCGATTGTGGTTTTGTCAATGGTATAATCGCCGGCTTCTTCCATCAATATTATCTTGAAAAAAATATTATTTTAAAGTATCCCGAATCTGGCGGATTTTTTTTTGAAATGAGGAATCTGCTGGCAATAATTGTTAGACCGTCATCTAACATTTTCAGTATTATATTATTCCATTCATCCGAAACATTACACGAAGGCATCTGTCTTCGACATTACAACACAAAAGGTGAAAGAATGAAACGCCTGATTCTGGTAATAAGCCTTGTAAGCATGCTTCTCATGGCAGGTATAGTTACGGGAGCAGCAGGTGATGCGGATACAAAAGTTATTCCGGTTACCTACGGTAATTCTTCAGATCACTCGCCGCCGCCTCCCTTTGGGAATGTACCGGGTGGGGTTATGGATGACAAAGTCTACATATCGCTCGCACCCTGCTACACGGAAAAAATGATTAAAACCTATGGCCCGGTCCCCGCCTTTACGATGGACCGCCAGATAGTATCGCGTGGGATCCTGACTGATTACACCATTGCCGATCGCAATGCATTGTACACAAAACTCGACAATGTCTATGAATCGATGAAAAAACCGTTCAACAGTAAATATGCATATCCCAATGGTCCGGTAATCTCCTACGGATACGACGCACTGGGTTCGGTATCTGTGGGAATTTATGAAAAAAGTTCTGTTGACCAGGAAATGCTGGATGAAATGTATTCAGTAATAGCAGCCGAATCTAAAAAACAGGGAATCGATACTGTTCCGGTACTCTTTTACTCTGAACCCATGGCCGAGCTGGACCTTGGAAGGACCGACATGTGGAGACCGGTCATCGGCGGCGTCCAGACCGGGACTCCTGTCGGAGCATTCACTGTTGGATTTGCTGCGACTCTGGGCGGACAGACAGGTTTTGTCACGACCGGCCACGGTGGTGGTGTCGGGACGACCGTATACCAGCCGAATCCGAGTTATCCCATTGGAACGATAACCATTTCGTCAGGGGGACTGTCCTCAGATTCTTCATGGGTCAGCTATAGTAACAGCGCCGGCCAGATCTTTGAAAGTTCTTCAAGCCAACCCTGGGTGTATGGATGGAGCGACCCCTCGGTGGGTATGAATGTCTATATGTCCGGCATCACAAGCGGTGTGAGTACCGGAACCGTACTCTACAAAAACTCGGCCTGGAACACGTATTTCGCAAAGATGATCGACAATCAATGGTTTGCGGATTATGCCGGAGCAGAAGGGGATAGCGGCGCACCGGTCTACTATAAGGATTCGAGCGGGCATATCCAGCTTACCGGGGTTCACTGGGGACATACGACTTCCTCGATATTCTCGCCGATATCGAATGTCCTGAGTGACTTGTGATTGAAAGACTCACCATTTTTTTTATTAACTTAGTACCTACCAACCCCCCGCCCCCACCAGCGGAATGTCACGCCCCACCCCCTACCCGGGGGGTCCCAACAAAATAAAAAAATTCGAAGGGGGGTATCTTCGGAAAAAATGACTACTTCACGTGCCGGAGGAATTCTTCCCTTTCAATATTCGCCTGCTTCAGGATTGATAACAGTGTTCCGACAGCCAGCTCAGGATGGTTCGGGACTGTCACAAGGCGTCGCGTTTCCGGGTGCACGAGATGAATATGGCTGCCGGTCTGCCGAACTGTTCTGAACCCGAAACCAGAGAGGGCCCTGATAACATCATGAGCTGACAGCAGAGGAATTTTCGACAAGAGAATCCACTTCGATATCGAGATATGTTAGTTTGTGGTCGTGGGGTGTCAGCTCAATCAGGAGCTGGTAATGCTCCTCAAGGCCTTTCTTGAGATTTTTTGTCGCTTCCTCTTCCGAGGACCCCTGGTCGGCAACATTCGTAAGGAGATCTACTGCCACGAAATATTTCCCTTCCCGGTGGACTTCGATAAGGGTCTTCATAATCTGATCCAGTTTTTGGGTTTTTATACAGATAATAGTATGCGACTGGTGGGGGCAGGCTGTTTCCAATACCGTAAATTCCGGTAGAATATTCACAGATGAGGTATGGGGATAATGTGAAACCCCACCTCCACACCTGCGGGTCACCCCCTTCCGGAAAAATCCGTAGTGGAGGAACCAGCAGTGGAATCCCGGTGTAGGGATATCCAAAATCATGAGTAGAAAAAAAGGAGTCCGGCTTACTCTGCCTGTACACCGACAAATGTTGCCGATGAATGTGACTTGGGGATTGGCAGTCCGTCCTCTATGAGTCCGCGGATGTGCATCTCAATTGCCTCGTGCATCCGCTCTTCTGCTTCCTCACGCGTCTTTCCTGTTGCGACACACCCGGGAAGATCCGGTGAATATGCCGAAAAATTTTTCCCGGCCTTTTCGATTACGATAAGGAATCTGTGCATTGTATGATCATTCCTTGAATCCGGCCTGCTTAAAGATACTGTTCACGGTACCGGGTGCGAGTTCATCAGCCGGATGTCCGGCAATGGTGATCCGGCCGGTTTTTTCCCTGTGTTTATACTGGCGATGACTTCCTTTTTGTGCAACAGGATACCATCCGTCAGCCTCTATCAGTCTGATGATTTCACGGACTTTCAGGATGAATCCCCCGGCTTTCTATTCAGTCTTGGACGTTGCTGCACATTAGGTTTCTCTGCGGATGTCATGATATGTCCCGTTCGTACCGTTTTTGCTCTTTTACCCGGCTCTCTGCCCGTATCTCCCATTATTCCCCGCCAACCCCCCCACCATGAAACCCGGGCGACTGCACACCCTTTTGCTGACGGTATGCTCGTTCACAGGCAATCTTCTTTTGGCTTCCGAGGGTCCAGGGCGAGGGGGGTCCCCCGGCTATCCCCCACATGGGGGTGGGGGGGTTGGCACCGGA
>CAZMCL010000227.1:0-3523 GCA_964564375.1 uncultured Methanoregula sp.
GCCGCTCGGGATCCAGAAGTTCGAGCACTACCGCTATGGCCGGTCGCCAAAAGGAGTGAAGGCCCAGAGCTGGTGGCAGTTCTTCAACCGGAGCATCAAACCGTGGGAGGAAGAAGCCGGAATTCCCCTGCGGCTCGACCTTTCAAAGGACTTTGGCACCAGACGACAGCAGTTCGTGCCCCTCACGATGAAGAAAGGTGAAAAAGTGAACGTGGAGATCCGGGCGCCGGGGTGGATCCACGGCGAGATGCTGGGGGTTGCCAACAACCGCGTGGTCTCGGTGTACAACTGCCCGAAGCAGTCCGGGCAGGTGCGGGTGAAGATCATGGCAACCAAGCACAACATCTATACCGGGATGCCGGTGTGAACCCCCACCGCATTTGCACAGAATAATTTCGGAATATTTATAGAACATCGTGCACGACCAGATCTATGAACGGTTCAACTGCCGTATTGCTATTTGGCATCCTCATCATCGCTATCGGATCCGCATGGGTCATGAGTGGGGGGCTCGCATCTCCGGTGGAGATTGCGTCACCACCGGAACCAACTCCCGTGCCGGACACTATGCCGGTAACTATGGTTGTTACGACACCGGTACCTGTAACCACCACTGCACCCCCGGTGACCGCAACAACAGTCCCGCCGGCTCCGTCAACTCCGGTCACAACGGCACCACCCGTTGTCGAAACGCCGGTCTCCGCAGATCAGGTACGGGACCATTTCCTTGCTATCGCCTACTCTGCCACCAACCGGCTGGAACGACTGAACTATACAGAAGGCCAGAACCGGCTCATTATATCGGTGATCTCCCCGGAAGAGACCGACACCGACACCCTCTCCGCGATTGCGCTGGAGTTCAACACGATCTCAAGAACTGTCAAGTTCTCGCAGATGATCAAGGAAGGCAGCAGCGGCGATATCGTCATCAAGTTCATTCCGGAGAGCGGGATGGACAGCATTATCCTCAACGATATTCCCGATGAAGGGCCGGGGAACGAAGCCCTGACCCGGCAAGAGTTCATGCAGGACGGGAAACCTGCAGCAAAGGTCGTGCGGGGCACCATCTACATCAGCAGCAGCCTTGCCGGCGATATACGAAACCACACCCTTGCCCGAAGCCTCTATTACCAGCTCGGGGTGACGGGTGATTCGGCCGAGTACACGGGCAGTCTGTTCTATGCGGGCGAAAACACGAACACGAAACTGAATGAGATTGACCGGAAAGCAGTTGCAATTCTCTACGAGCCGGGCCTTGCCAACACCATGACCATAGAAGATTTACGAAACGTGATCTATATTCCGTAGACCACAATTTTTCTTTTTTAGTCAAAATCGGCCGTTTTTTACAAAAGCTCTATCTAGTCTCGTTTTTTATATTCCTTAATGGCAAGCAAGGAGCAGATCGGACGGAAATGCCCGTATTGCGGGGCAATGTTCACGTACGACGAGTACTTCTGCCGGGCATGCCACCGGAAATTCACCGACCAGAACGAGCTTGACGCCCCCTCAAGCCACCGCCCGGAGATCTACATTGTCGGGCTCCCGAAGATCTGGGTATCGCTCATCCTCTCGTGCATCGGCGTCGGGCTGGGCCAGTTCTACAACGGCGATACCATCAAGGGCATCCTGTTCTTCCTCTCGTTCCTTCTCATCTCGTTCGGGTACATCGTCACCCCCTACAACCGCGAGCTCTACATCGGCATCTGGGTTGTCGCACTCATCGAGGCGCTCTATACTACCCGAAGAATCAGCCGCTGTGAGCGGTCCTATGCAGGGATCAGTTACCCGTTCTACGCGGTACTGGGGCTGCTTGCACTTGTTGCTATCCTGCATATCCTCACCGGGGAGCCGGACATGCAGTACATGGCAAAACTGTTCCCGGCGGCCGGGTTGTTGATGGGGTAACCACTGGATTTGATTAATTAAAAAGGAAATCTTCGTCAGCGGACGAGGATTGATGAATTTCTTGAAAGGAATAAAAAAAAGATTAGCCGAACAGGGCACCGAGCCCTGCCATGCCGCTCTCTTCTTCTGCCTTCTTGTCTTCTTCCTTTTCCTCTGCTGCTGCGGGTGCTGCTGCGCCTGCTGCTGCGGGTGCTGCTGCAACGGCGACCGGGGCTGCTGCTGCTGCCTTGACCGCTTCCTCAATGTTGACGCCATCGAGCGCTGCAATGAGTGCCTTGATGCGTGACTCGTCTGCTGCTACACCTGCGGCGGTCAGGACTGCCTTGACGCCGTTCTCATCGATTGCCTTTCCTGCCTTGTGGAGGAGAAGTGCTGCGTAGATATATTCCATCGTAATTCACCTAATGTTTGTTAATCTCAAATATTATTTTACCAGGGTCTTGAGGACCTGGCTTTCTCTGTACGCTTTACCGATAATCGCATCGACAACGTCTTTCTCGTAGATTGCGGCTTCGATTGCAACGCCGCGTGCATCCCTGACAGCTTTCGTCAGGATTGCATCTATCGAGTCCTTCGTCGGGATCGCTGCCTCGACCGAGAGGGCGAGTGCCTGCCTGCTGGCAAGTGCGATCTGTCCGAGGATGACCGTCTCGTCAACCGCCAGTACTGAAGGCTCGAAGATCCCGCCTTCGTGGTACGCGACCTGCAGGGCAAGTCCTATATCCATGGGCTTGATATCGAGCTTTGCGAGCACTGCTGCGAGTTTTACCGAAATGACGCCGCCTTTTTTAACGACCGTCTTGGTCTCCTTGATCTTGACCTTGCCGCTCTCAATTGCCGCGGGGATGCCGGCCTGCTGGAGCTCGCCGACAATCGGGCCCGGCTTGAAGCTCGTGGGACCCTTCTCGATGACGATGTCCTCCGGCGCTTTCTCGCCGGGCTTTGCCGCCATCTTGGTCTTGGTCTTCTCGAGCTGCTTGAAGAGCTTGAACGGGTTGTCGTTGGTGAAGATGAGCGCCGAGTGACCTGAGAGGTACTTCGACAGGTTCTGGATGTCCCCACCGATCTCGTCAAACGCGTTCTTGATCAAGGTATTCCGCGTCATCTTGATGACAGCCTTTCCGCGGAGGTTCCGGCGGATCTGCTGCATCTGCTGGGCGGGGATACCGTACATGTCGACAAGCCCGATGAGTTTGTACTCCTTGGCGTTCTTCTTGATGTCTTCGACCTCGTTTTTCTTCCACGCCGGGAGACTGTGGGTATATAACGCCATTATTCCAGCCTCACTGCGGGACCCATCGTGGTCTTGACAAAGACGGACCGGACGTTCATGGGACCCTGGTCCAGGACGGACTCGATCCTTTTGACGATCGTCTCGATGTTCTCAGCAACCTGCTCCGGCTTCATTGCCGTTGTTCCGACCTTGGTGGAGAAGACCTTCTTGTCTTTTGTCCGGATCTTCACCGAGTTGCGCAGGCGCTCGACAATCGGGCGGATGTCCTGCTGCGGCGGGATCGGCATGGGCATTCTGCCCCTCGGACCGAGCCGGGGACCTAAGTACCGACCGACACCGGGCATGACCGCCGTCTCCGCAAGGAAGTATCGGTAAGTACTG
>CAZMCL010000228.1:0-3519 GCA_964564375.1 uncultured Methanoregula sp.
GCCTTCAACGACATGTACTTCATGATGGAGGAGGCCGCCCGGGCTGTTGACGAAGCGGGTCTCCGTGCCACCCTGGCCTACGGGTTCATCGATCTCTTCAGCCCCGAGAAGCGGGAGGCCGAGTGCAAAGCGACCGAGAACCTTGTCCGCAATATCCGCTCCATGAAGAACCCGCGGATCACGGCGGCGGTCGGCCCGCACGCTCTCTATACCGTCTCTCCTGAAGGCCTGAAATGGTGTTCGGAGTTTTCCACGCAGGAGAAGATCGGCATCCACATTCACCTCTCGGAGACGGAAAAGGAGGTTGTCGACTGCATTGCGCAGCACGGGAAGCGCCCTGCAGCACATCTTGACGAATGCGGGATCCTGACTCCCCGCACGGTTGCTGCCCACTGCTGCTGGCTTGACGAGGCCGAATGCACGCTTCTCGGGAAACGGGGTGTCTCCGCTTCGCACAACCCGTCGAGCAACATGAAGCTTTCAACCAACCGGGCCATGCCGTACCACTGGCTCGCAGCAGCCGGGGCCAACCCATGCCTGGGAACAGACGGGTGTGCCTCGAACAACAACCTCGACATGTTCGAGGAAGCCAAGACGGCAGCCCTCCTCCAGAAGTTCTTCTGGAACAACCCGACCATCCTACCCGCCCATGAGGCGCTTGCCATGGCCGGCGCAAACGGGTCAAAGGCACTCGGCCTCCCCACCGGCAGCCTTACGTCCGGCTCGCCCGCCGATCTTATCCTTGTGCGGACGAACACCTCCTGCAATACGCCGCTCCACAATGCGGCCTCGAACCTCGTGTACTCCTGCAATGGCAGCGCTGTGGAGACCACCATCTGCAACGGGTGCATCCTGATGCTGGAGGGGCAGGTGCCCGGCGAAGAGGAGATTTTGGCCGGCGCAGCAGCGGCAGCCCGCGAGCTTGTGAACCGGGCGCAGTCCACATAAACGGCAGGTATCATGCATCCTGAAATCTGCAATTAATTCGCTGCGCCCGTTGCCAACCGGCCCCGTACAAGCCATCCCGCAACCTTTTATTATCTTTCCCACCTCATAGGCTCATACAATATCATGCAGGAGAACCCGCCCGCCCGGCTTGGATCGTCAATTGATCAATTCGACGATAATTTCACCGTCCCCGAGGAACCCTTTGGTATTCCCGTGGCATACTGTAAGGCCGGTCTCATCCTTTTCTCGTTTGTGCTGATGGTGACAACGGCCATCCTCCTGATCGGAGGACAGACCCCGCATATTATCGGGGCCCTCTATGCAATTCCGGCAATCCTCTTTGCCTATTTCTACCGGAGGAGGGGTGTCCTCATCGTCTATCTCCTCTCGATGTTCTACTTCGGATCCGTTGTTTTATTCCGGTACCCGAACAGCGATGACCTATTTTCCGCTGCCTTACGGGCAATCCTTTTGATTGCCATTGCCCTGACAGTCTCGTACCTCACGCACTACCTTCTCCTGGAGAAGCGGAAGTACCACGCGATCTTCGACAACACGGAGAACGGCGTAGTAGTCCTCGATCTCCGTGACAACACCATCAGCGAGATGAACCAGCGCTTCCTGCATACGGTTTCCCTGCGAGAATGCGGGCAGGAACCCCCAAATCTCAACATGTTCGTAAAGGAAACCGGGCTGATATCCGGCATCTTCGAGTCGCTTGACTCGCACTGCTGTTCGCCGTCAATCGAGATCACGCTGCAGCGGTGCGATGGCACCGAATGGGGTGCGGTTGTCGTAGGCCGGAAGATCTCCGCCGACCACGCGGTCCTGACCTTCATCGACATCACGGAGAAGAAGCAGATGGATGCCGAACTGCAACTGCTCCACGAGGATGCGAACCTGTACCTCGATATCCTGACCCACGACATCAACAACATCAATACGGCAAGCCTTAACTACGGGCGACTGCTGGAGGTCCGGTCCGGGGAGCTTGGATTGGACCTCCCGAAAAACCTTGTCCGCTCCCTTGAAAAGAGCAACGAGATCATCCGGAACGTCTCTGCACTGCGGAAGATCCGCGAAGGCCCTGTGAAACCTGTATCCCGGCCGCTCGCGCCGGTCATCACGGGATCGATTGCCCTTTTCCCGTATGCGAAAATCGAGTACGACGGCAGCACTGCCATGGTCCTTGCCGATGACCTCCTCGCTTCGGTCTTTGATAATATCATCAGCAATGCTCTCAAGTACGGGGGCAGGGGCAGCCAGATTATTATTGGCGTAAGAGAGATGGAGACTGAAGTCTCCGTCTCGATAACCGATGACGGCCCGGGAATTTCAGACGACATCAAACCGCTGGTTTTCGAGCGGTTCCAGCGTGGGGATACCACTGTGAGCGGAAAAGGGCTGGGGCTTTACATCTGCAAGGCCATCATTGAGCGGTATGGCGGCACGATCCAGATCGAAGATCGTATACCCGGAGATTTTTCAAAAGGGACGGTCTTCCGGATCTCCCTGCAAAAGGCATAGGGTTTCATCATCTGCCCGGGCCCGGGCTTTTGGCAGAAGAAAAACCGACACATTTTTCCCGCACCGTGCAGGACGCTTCTCTATGACTCACCATGAATCTTTTGAGAAACACGAGCATGCCGGGGGCAAACCCTGCCGCTTCTGCTCAGGGCTATCCCCGGAAGGAACGGACCATACAGCGGGAATCTGCACGCCCTGCTGGTACAAGATCCTTATTGTGGTGCTCATCATTATGATCTCGATCTCGTATGTGGCGTGGTTCGGGGTATTATAATAATAAATCCCTCCTTTATCGTAACCGGCGTATCGGATGAAGATTGCTTTTTTGATTTTTGAAAATTCCACCCCGCTGTATGCAGGTTCTTTCATCCCAACTATTATTTACCAGGCCGGTACCACTACCCCCTGAGGAATGTGGTGTGCCCCTGACAATCCCTGACATTGCCCTGATCCTGTTTGAATTCCTGAACGTGCTGGTCGCCTTTGGCGCCATCGTGCTGGCCGTGCAATGGAAGAAAAATGAATATTTTGCCGGATTATTCTTCCTTTTGCTCTATACCATCATCAATGCCCTCGAACTATCCCTTTCCGCGGTGTTCCATGTCTCCCTGATCAATGCCGCACAGTTCGGGTTCATCCTGCTTGCACTCATCGGGTTCATCGTGGGAATGAGACCTGTGCAGGTAATCAGGCTGCCCGGGTAAACGGGAGAGAATAAAAAAAGACGGAAGATAGTTATGCGGTCTGGATCCGGGATGCGTCCTCAAGGCCGAGGAACTTGATGGACTCGTCCCGCATCCTGAACTTCTGGATCTTGCCGGAGATGGTTATGGGGAATTCATTGACAAACATCACGTACCGCGGGATCTTGAAGCGGGCGATCTTGCCCTGGCAGTAGTCCTTGACGTCCTGCTCGGTCATGGTAGCGCCCTCCTTCATCTTCACCCAGGCGCAGAGTTCCTCGCCGTACTTGACATCCGGGACACCGACCACGTAGACATCGGCGATCTTCTCGTGGTGGTGTAAGAACTCTTCGATCTCCCG
>CAZMCL010000229.1:0-3507 GCA_964564375.1 uncultured Methanoregula sp.
ACACCACGTGCCTCTCCATCCAGCACCTTGCACAGAACAAGAACCCCCCCGTGAAGGCGTTTGCGGTCGGCAGGGTGTACCGGCGCGAGACCATCGACACCACCCACCTTGCCGAGTTCGAGCAGCTCGAAGGGATCGTGATGGATGAGGGTGTCACCTTTGGTAACCTGCTCGGGATCCTCCGCGAGTTCTATAACCGCATGGGCTTTACGAGCGTCCGCTTCAAACCCTCGTTCTATCCCTACACCGAACCGAGCCTTGATGCGGAAGTCTATGTTGAGGGCATCGGCTGGATCGAGATGGGCGGCGCCGGCGTCTTCCGCGAGGAAGTCACCGCACCGATGGGGATCAATTACCCGGTCCTTGCATGGGGCCTCGGCGTGAGCCGGATCGCGATGCTCCGCCTTGGCTTAAAGGACCTCCGGCTCCTGCACAAGAGCGATGTTGCGTTTCTCCGCGAAACCCCCTCGTTGCGGAAGGCAAAGGGAGGTATCTGACATGGCGGTCATCACCCTCCCCTACAAGTACCTCGAGCGGTTGACCCGCACCGACAAAAATACGATCCTCGACAAGGTCGCCCTCATCGGATCAGACATAGAGCGGACTGAAGAGGACCACGCCGACGTGGAGTTCTTCCCGGACCGCCCGGACCTCTTCAGTCCCGAAGGTGTTGCCCGGGCCATGCGGGGGTATCTCGGGATCGAGACCGGCCTGCCGGTCTATTCGGTTAAACCGTCCGGGATAAAATTCACCGTTGACCCCCAGCTCGCAGAGATCCGCCCGGTTCTCGGGGCAGCGGTCATCCGCGGGGTCGAGTTCGACGACGAGTCCATCCAGAGTATCATGTCCCTGCAGGAGTCGCTCCACTGGGCGGTCGGCAGGGGCCGGAGCAAGGTCGCGATTGGCATCCACGACATGGACACGGTCAAACCGCCGTTCCATTACATTGCCTCGCCCAGGAGCCGCGGTTTCATCCCGCTCGATTTCACCGAGAAGATGACGATGGACGAGATCCTGGAAAAGCACCCGAAGGGCCGGGACTATGCAAAGATCGTCAAAGACTTCCCGCTCTTCCCGCTGATCGTGGATGACGACGACCACGTCCTATCGTTCCCGCCGATCATCAACGGCGAGCGGACCCGGGTGACCCTTGACACGAAAAACATCCTCTTAGACACGACCGGCACCGATAACCGGGCGGTTGCGGTTGCGGTCAACATCATCTGCACGGCCATGGCCGAAGCCGGCGCAACCATCGAGAGCGTGGAGATCGGCGGGGTACAGATACCTACGCTTGCCCCCGCGGAACGGACCGTGAGTGTTTTGGAATGCTCCAGGCTCCTCGGGGTTAAGTTGACCGCAGCATCGATGGCCGAACTCCTGAAAAAGATGCGCTTTGGGGCCGAACCCGTTGGTGCGGACAAGGTGAAGGTACAGGTGCCCTGTTACCGTGCCGACATCATGCATGACTGGGACCTCTTCGAGGACGTGGCGATCGCGTACGGGTACGATAAGATCGAATCCCATCCGCCCAGGACCTTTACCGTGGGAAAACCCCACCCGATCCTGGTCACTGCCGCCCTTGCCCGTGAGGCGTTCTGCGGGCTTGGCTATCTTGAAGTGATGCCGTTCACGCTCACGAGCGAGGACGTGCTCTACAAAAAGATGCAGCGGGAGGAGACATCCGGCGTTCTCCACGTGATGCACCCGATCACTATCGAGAACACGGTGGTCAGGACCGAGCTTCTGCCGCTGCTCTTAGAGTTTCTCACAATCAACCGGCACCGCGAGCTGCCCCAGCGCCTCTTCACGGTTGGCGACGTGGTGCTGGACTGCAAAACGCACCAGCAGGCAGCCGGCGTCAGCACGCATCCCGACGCAGACTTCTCGGAAGCCTATGCTTCGGCAGATGCGGTGCTCCACGAGCTCTCCATCGATTATTCTGTCAAAGAATCCCAGGACCCGGCATTCATCGACGGGCGCCGTGTCGATATCATGGTAGATGGAAAAAAGATTGGCGTGTTTGGCGAGATCCACCCCGCCGTGCTGGTCGCGTTCGAGCTCGAGCACTCCGTTGCCGCGTTCGAGCTCGACCTCAGAGCCGTACCGGGATACCCCGCCATCTGAGATACTCTTTTACCTCTTTTACGGTGAACTCGCCGTAGTGGAAGACGCTTGCCGCAAGGCAGGCGTCTGCCTTCCCTTTGGTGAAACCGTCGTAGAAGTGCTCAAGCGTGCCGACACCTCCGCTTGCAACGACCGGGATCCCGACTGAATCGGAAATTGCAGCCGTGACCGGGATGTCGAACCCGTCCTTTGTGCCGTCAGTTTCCATGCTGGTTAAGAGGATCTCCCCGGCGCCCCGTGCTTCGACATCTTTCGCCCATGCTATTGCATCGATGCCGGTCTGCTTCGTGCCGCCATAGATAACCACCTCGTACCAGCAGATCCTCCCGTCAGGCAGCGTGATGATCTTTGCGCCCGGCTTTGGCGTGTAGTTCCGCCGCACATCGATTGCTGCAACAATGCACTGGGTGCCGAACGTTTTTGCGCCTCTCGTGATGAGCGAGGGGTCCTGAACCGCGCTCGTGTTCATGCTGACCTTGTCGGCACCTGCCCGCAGGATCTGCTGGATGTCGTCAACAGAGCGGATACCGCCGCCAACCGTGAGGGGCAGGAAGAGCGCGTCGGCTGCCCGCTTGATAACGTCGATGATGATCCCTCTCTTCTCCTGCGAAGCAGAAATGTCGAGAAATACAACTTCATCGGCACCCTGGTCGTTATACCGGCCGGCGAGTTCAACCGGGTCTCCGGCATCGCGGAGCCCGACAAAGTTCGTTCCCTTTACGACCCTGCCGTCTTTTAAGTCAAGGCAGGGGATGATCCGTCGTGTGAGTACCATTAAATACAGACTTTGGGCATTGGATGCTATCTATATTTCTAAACTCCTTTGCCGCTCACGGAGTTTTTATGATGCCTGCCGCCCCTATTGATAGGGTAGTCAATACAGGGGCAGGCAGGTAGCCGGGCCCCTTTTTCGAGGATGTTCATGAGATCAGGAAAGCTGAAGATCGAATGGGCTGCGCAGTACATGCCGGTACTCGCCGCCATCAGAAAGCAGTTCGTCAAGGAAAAACCGTTCGCCGGCATGACGATTGGCATGGCGCTCCATGTCGAGGCCAAGACCGCAAACCTGGTCACCACGCTTGCCGCGGGTGGTGCAACGGTGCATATCACCGGCTGCAACCCGCTCTCCACGCAGGACGATGTGGCAGAGGCGCTAAACGACGTGAAGAACGTGCACTGCTATGCAAAGCGGGCCTGCACGACCGAGGAGTACTATGCCGCCATCGACCAGGTGCTGGATGCAAAGCCGAGCATCACCATCGATGACGGGATGGACCTTATCCACTATATCCACACCAAGCGCCGCGACCTCTTAAAAAAGGTCATTGGCGGGTGCGAGGAGACCACCACCGGTATCCACCGGCTCAAGGCGATGGCCAC
>CAZMCL010000230.1:0-3507 GCA_964564375.1 uncultured Methanoregula sp.
CGAGCGCCTCGATGATCCGGGAGATCGGCTGCTTGATGGTCTTGTCAAGCATCAGTTCCCAGTCAACGACAAACTCCGGCGGTACCTGGTCGGCATACTCGAAGCAGATTACATCGGTCTTGGGATACTTTGAGGTTACGGTCCGGATATAGATCCGCTTTGGCTTGCTCCCTTTCCCAAACTCCGTGTGCAGGTGCTCGTTGGCGTACTTGGCCCCCCTTACCTGTGCATCGTCATTATCGTAATCATCGAGTGCTTTCCCGATGCCTCCGGGGATACCGATCTCGTCCAGCGTGTATTTCCCGGCCCGGTATTTTTTAATCACCCCGCCAAGGAACTCCTTGATCCCGTCGTATTCTTCACCCGCAAGGATCATCTCCATCACCCGCTTCTGGACGATTTTTGTGATCTGCGGGGTATCGCTGCGCCTGATCTCGAAGCCCACGATATCGGTCTCGTTGACATCCTTGCCCTCTTTCCAGATGAGGTTACCGGCATACCGCTTCTTCTTGCCGGCCTGGAAGAACCGTTTGTAGATCTTCTCGAACTTGATGGAGAAGAAGTGGACATCGGCGTTCAGCTCGGTTTTAGCAAACTCCTGGTAACTTCCGTTTAAGGTCTTCTCGATTGCCCGGGCAGCCGCTATCGTTTTTTCCGTGTCAAGGGGTGGCAGCTGGACCATGCAGGAGTCCGTGTCACCGTAGATGACCTTGTAGCCCTGCTCCTCGATGGTCTTCCGGGTATGCTCGATGATAGCCCGGCCTACGGACGTAACAGCGGCCCCGATCTCCCGGTCGAAGAGCCGGAAGCGGGTGTAGCCCGAGACCCCGTAGTAGGTGTTCATGATCACCTTGAGCACATTCTGCTGCATGTCGTACATGATGTACTGCGGCGAGCCGAAGGGGAAGGTGTTCCTGAGGTTCTTCTTCTCGTCCCGTTCCTTCAAAAGCTCGGATATGATGCTCCGGGTCAGCCCGTCCGGGTGTTTTTTGAACCGGATGCCATTGGGGGCTTTAAGCTCGCCGTCCGGGGATTTGGTCTCGGGCGAGGCGTTGATGGTCATCATAGCCATCGGGTACAGGGACTTTAAGTCAAGCACCACCACGTTCTCCCGCACGCCCCGGCTCGGCTCGAAGACGGTCGCGCCTTCGAACTCCTCGGCGTTTGCATAACCTTTCGAGGGAAGGACATACCTGCCGAACGCTTTTTTCAGGACATAGATATCGATGACGCTCGATGAGTTCAGGGTCTTGTCGAGCGGGCAGCCCACGTACCGGGCGATCTCGCGGTAGAAGTCGATGATGTTGTCCTTCCGGTTGATCCCCACGCAGAGTTCCACGTCCTTGAAGTTGTATTCCACGAGAAGGGCGGGTTGTTTTTTCCAGAGATCGGAGGTGGTCCCGGTGTAGCGGACCTTCTGCTGGCCCAGTTCCTCCATGGCCACTGCGTCAAGGCGGTATGATTCCTTCAAAGAGGAGTGCATCTTCTTGTACGCGGTCAGGAGGTCGAAGAGCGCCCGGCCCCGGAGGGCATTTCTCTCGGTCATTCCCGGGAGACGGGCAAGGGTGTCCGATCGCATGCCGAGTTTCTCCATACGGCCGGTGATGTAGGGCATATCGAAATCCACAAAGTTCCAGCCGGAGAGCACATCCGGGTCGCGGGCGATGAGATATGCGGCAAACGCCCGGAGCATGGAGGTCTCGTCCGGGTAGGTGCAGATCGTGTGCGTACCTTTCCGGAAACAGCCGTTGTCGAGACCCCCTTCGGCTTCCTTTGCGGCTACCTCCCCTGACGGGCCCGGCCCGAAGAGGAGGAACGTGGTGTAATCATTGTCGAACGAGTCATGGCAGGTGATGCAGGTGATAGCGTCGCGCTGGGGATCGGGGAAGCCCCGCTCATCCTCGCACTCGATATCGATGATGCAGGTGCGGGCCGGGGCATCCACTTCAGCGGGAGCAATATCATTGTAATGCACCGTGGTATCCGGTGCAGATATCCCGCCCGTGAGCCCGCAATCGATCATGAAGCGGGTGGCAAACGGGATGTCGGCCTCGAAGTGCCGGTAGCGTTCCCGCACGTCGCGCACATCGCCCGGCCGCTGGGTGTAGAGGCGCCGGAGCGGTTCGCCCCGGATTGAGCGGTAAGTGGTGTCCGGCTCAAGACTTGCCTGGGGCGGGAGCGGGACGGACTCCGCCTGGTCGGCAGGTACGTACAGGTAGGGTTTGAACCCGGTCACGTCTATCCGGACCGCTTTTCCCTGCACATCACGCCCGAAGATGTGGATAACCGGCCCGTCCGGAGAATTGCTGTATTCCACCTGGTTGATGGCGATGCGGTGGCCGGCAAACGAGTCCAGAGTGCACGGCCCGGCACTACAGGATTCCGGGCGTACGGATTGCGATGTCATGGATCAGCTCACCACCTTTTTTGCAAGTTCGCGGACAAACGCTCCTGCCTCGTCCATCTTCTCCGCTTCCCAGCGGTCGAGTTCCCACTCCTCGATCGAGATGATCCCTCCGCTTCCGATCCTGGCAGGGACACCCAGTGAACAATCCGACAGGCCGTATTCCCCGTCAAGGACCGCGGAGCAGATCGCAAGTTCCCGGGTATCGGATAAGACCATACGGATCAGGTTGGCGAGATGAAGGGCGGGCCCAAAGACCGTGCCGCCTTTGCCTTTGATCACTTCCATGCTTGCCCCGCGGAGTTCGGCAAGGATCTTGTCGCGCAGCGGTTCCGGTACCGGCGCCGGGAGGCGCGAAAAGACCGGCACCTGGTGCTCGCCATGCTCCCCCAGCACGTACGAGGCCCCGCTGATGTTCCGGTTCCGGAGGGCAACCCCGAAGCGGGCGCTGTCCAGCTGGCCGCCAAACCCGATACAGCGTTCCCGCGGGAGGCCGGCTTTTTTACAGAGATAATAATTGTTGATATCCATCGGGTTGGTCACGGTAATGAGAACCCCGGAGAACCCCGTAAGCATTCCCATACAGTCATTGGTAGCCGGCAGGTTGGCATCCAGCAGGTCTGCCCGGGTCCGGACCGACGGGTTCCGCGGGAGGCCGGCAGAGAAGAGGCAGATGTCCGCGTCACGGATTGCGTTCCTGTCCGTGCTGATCGCCATATCGAGGCCGGTGTGCCTGAGATCGAGCACCTGCGCTTTCAACAGTTCCGGGGCGCTGTCATGCAGGACCAGTTCGTCGACAATCCCGAGTGCTGCCGCCATGTACGCAACCTCGCCACCGATCCTTCCCACTCCAACCACTGCAAGGCGCGCCATTCTCGGTACCAATATGGGTATGCTAATAATAAATAACGACCATTTCCTGATGAATGGTTCAGATCAGCCCGGGCCCGGTAACTGTTGGTGGCATTACACTCGAAAACCACCTCCTGCTCGCAGCCGGCATCCTCGGTACAACCGGCGCGTCCTTATCAAGGATGCTCCTCCTCGGGGCGGGCGGGGTGGTAACCAAGTCCATTGGCCCCCACCCAAAGGAGGGGCACGCG
>CAZMCL010000231.1:0-3490 GCA_964564375.1 uncultured Methanoregula sp.
AGCGACGGGGGCATCCCTGGACCCAGACAACAGCCCGGGTGCCGGGACCGTTCACCTCAGACCGCGCAAGAAAACCTGCGAGGTTGAGCACGCTCATCGGTCGGCATCCGGGGTCGTTGTTCGGTTTCACCATTATTTTTCCGCCGTTTTTTATCTGCTGGCTAAAAAACAATTCCGGTGTGGGGACGGATCTCTCAATTAAGTATTACCCATATTATTCCCGGAATGTGGATTCATCCGCGGGGACGTGCAAATTTAAGCATACTTATAGGATACGATCTGACTATATAAGTTCGATTTTCACCTTTTTATAGGCACTGATCCGCACTTTTGTAATGCATAGGGACTCCTCCACCGGACTGTCCCGGAGGGATGGGGGGCCTCCCGCCCCGCCCAGCCCCCGCCGGCATTATAATCTTCCGGGCACAATAGATCCGGTAGTGTTGGCGAAATTTGACGGCACGATAGTGCGCACGGGAAAAGATGGCAGGACGCTCTACGACCAGAGCGGGTATGGCAGACCTGACGGAGAGGGCCTCCGGTTCTCCCCGCAGGAGGCGCTCTACCTTCTGCACCGGCAGAAGATCACGGTCCCGGGCTACACGTTCGATACCCTCTTTACCGAATTTGCCGACCAGCCCAATTTCATGCGCAGTTTCCTTGTATACCGCGACCTCCGCGAGCGGGGCTACGTGGTCCAGACCGGGCCGCATGACTTCCGCGTCTTCCGGCGCGGCGAAAAGCCGGGGAAGGGAGAGTCCCTCTACCTTGTCCGCGTCCTTTCCGAGCGGGACCCTATCCGGTTCGAGAAGCTTATCGGGGAGGTTATCGCGTCCCGCAACATGCGCAAGCAGTATGTCCTTGCAGTGGTGGACGACGAGGAGGAGCTCACCTACTACGAGATCAAGCTCCAGAAACTGGCCATGGCCTGTTCAGCCCTGCCTCCTCTTGACCGGCACAACGCCGTGCTGGTCGGGAAGTCAGCGATCGTCCGGGTCCCGGCAGGGTCCGATCTCGAACAGGCAGGATATGGCAAGCGTCTCGACCCCGAACGCCTGATCCTCTCACCCGTTGAACTCCTCTGCCTGATGGAGAAGGGAACGGTCACCCTCACACGCGGGCAGGAGACGATCAGCCCGCAGGCATTCCTTGCCATGGCCGGAGATACTGACAATGAACTGCCGGGAAAGATTGCGGTCTACTCCGAGCTCCGCTCCCACGACTACACGCCACGGACCGGCTACAAGTTCGGCCACCACTTCCGGGTGTATTGTGGCAAAAACGTCCACTCCGACCTTCTCGTCCATGCTGTTGAAAATGAAGCGGCACTTGCCATGAGCGTCATCTCCCGCTCCGTGCGGATGGCGCACAGTGTCAAAAAGAAGATGTTCTTTGGCGCTGTACATTCCTCAGGAATCCAGTTCGTCGAATTCGCACGGATCAAACTGTGAGCTAACCATGCCAGAACCGCAAATCAACCCCTGGTCAGGCACCCCGTCCCTGGATATCGAAAAGACGTTTGCCGAATTCGGAATCGACCCTATAGCCCCGGTTATGGCAGAACTCCCCGAGGTCCCGTACTTCATGCGCCGGGGTATCGTGGTCGGCCACCGCGACTACCGTCCCATCGCGCAGGCGATCCGGAACAAAACGCCCTTCCATATCCTGACCGGGTTCATGCCAAGCGGCCACCCCCATCTTGGTCACCTGATGGTGATGAAGGAGGTGGTCTGGCACGTGCAGCATGGCGGCAACGGCTACATCACCATCGCCGACCGGGAAGCCCACGCGGTCCGCGACCTCTCGTGGGAGAAGTGCGACGGGTTCGGGAAGGAGTACCTCGCCTGTCTCTATGCCCTCGGGTTTGAGGGCACCACCTACTTCCAGAGCAGGAACAACCGGCTCAAGGACCTTGCCTTCGAGGCGGCAACCAGGGTCAACTTCTCGGAACTCACGGCAATCTACGGTTTCGGTCCCGACACCGACCTTGCCCACGCGGACAGCGTCATCACGCAGGTGGCCGACATCCTCTATCCCCAGGTCGACCGGGAACCGGCGCCGACGCTGGTGCCGGTTGGTGTTGACCAGGACCCCCACATCCGGCTCACCCGCGGGATCGCCCACAAGATGCGGATGTTCACGATAGAGGAACGGGACGGCTATATCAGCGTCCGGTCCAAGAATGCGCCGGAGGCGGCGCTCGAAGCGGTCAAATCGGCGTTCCCGCACGCGAAGAAATATGAAGGGCACGTGGATATCAAAGAGGCACAGTGCGCAGACGTTGCCGGAAAAGTGCGGGAGATCGAACGGGCCAATGGCGGTTATGCGTTCTACACTCCTTCGTCCACGTACCATATTTTCATGCCCGGTCTCAATGGGGGGAAGATGTCGAGCAGTATTCCGGAGAGCCTCATCTCTTTCTACGAGACAGAGGCGGTTGTCCGGAAGAAGGTGATGAGCGGGATCACCGGCGGGAGGATGACCTTAGAGGAACAGAAGCGCCTTGGCGGCGAGCCGGAAAAGTGTTCGATCTATCTTCTCAACCTCTTCCATATGGTAACGGACGACAACGAGCTTGCAGAGATAAAGCGGAAGTGCATGGCTGGCGAGATCACCTGTGGCCAGTGCAAGAAGGAGACGGCGGAGCGGGTGGTGACGTTCCTCAAAGACTTCCGGGAGAAGATGGACGCATGTGCAGACAGGATACGGGTGTAAGATGGCGGAACTGACACAGAACGAGAAGCGGTTGCTTGCGATACTGGAGAAAGAGAAAAAGGCGGATGCCCCGCACCTTGCCGGCCTGCTGGGTGCAACGCCCGAGGCGGTGGTGCAGTGGGCACACCTTGCACAGGACAACGGGTGTGCCACGGTCGGGCGGATCGTTTCAAAGGAGTTTGTGTACACGGACGAGGGGAAAGCGTACCTGAATAACGGTCTCCCCGAGACCCGGCTCCTCCGGGTTATCCAGCCGGGCACGCAGCTTGACGATCTCAAAAAGCACGAGGCATTTAAGATCGGGTTTGGCCAGCTCCGGAAGAAGGGGCTCATCAAAGTCGAGGGCACATCGGTTACAAAAATTACCGGGACTTCAACCGACGCAGATGAAGCCGCCCTGAAAAACCCGTCTGCCGCTGACCCCAAGACAAAGGAGCTCATCAGGCGCGGGATCCTGCAGGAGTCCGAGACCGTCCGGTACGCCATCGCCATTACTCCTGACGGGCTCGCGCTCGTCACAAAAGGTCTCGACCTCCGCGAGGAGACCGGAACCCTGACCCGGGAACAGATCATCTCTGGTGCGTGGAAGACGGCAAATCTCCGCAAATATGACGTGACCAAGCTCCCGAAGAAGGCATATCCCGGCAAAGTCCACCCCTACCAGCGTATCATCGGTGAGATGCGGGAGATCCTCCTTGAAATGGGCTTTACGGAACTCTATGGGGGCATCGTCCAGCAGTCCTTCTGGAATTTCGACGCTCTTTTCCAGCCGCAG
>CAZMCL010000232.1:0-3483 GCA_964564375.1 uncultured Methanoregula sp.
ATTGCATCAAAGACTTCCAGAACGCCGTCCCCGGATTGCGTTGACATGGTGAGATAACCGTCAGCGGTCGTGAGATCGGACTTGTTGGCCGCAACAATGACCGGCACCTGCACCATCCCTTTCACTTCGTCAAGGAGGCGGAGCTGCACATCCATGGGGTACCCGCAGTGCTCGGACGGGTCGAGGATGAAGAGGATGACGTTTGCCACATTCATCATCGCCGAAAGTGCCTGCCTCTCGATCTGGTTGCGTTCCTCGGCAGGGCGGTCGAGAATACCCGGCGTATCGACAAACTGGATCTTCTCCCGGCCCATGATGCGGTGACCCACGATGATTCCCTTGGTGGTGAACGGGTAGGATGCCACTTCCGGTTCAGCGGATGACACTCCTCGGATGAACGAGGACTTTCCGACATTCGGGTAACCAGCGATCACGATGGTGAAGGTGTCCTCGATATGGGGAAGTTTGCGCAGGACATTCCTGACCTCATTGAGGAACCGCAGGTCCTTGTCGATCTGGTGGACCATCGAGGCGAGCCGGGCCACTGCCCGCTTGCGTACGACAAGGGTATCATCAGTCCTGCGTGACTGGAGCACGAGCTGGTTTCCCACCATCTTGGTGTGCTTTGCCGCCCACCCTACAGCGCCAAGCGACTGCTTCAGCCGTTCGATCCCGTACAGGATATCTGCCATCTCCCGGTAGAATGGCGGAAGATTGTCGAACTCTGGGAATCCCCGGATGATGTACACCAGCCGGTCATGGATTGCAGCACCAACCGCCCGGACAAAATCCGTGTTGGCGCGCTCCTTATTGGGCTTCTCTGACATCTTCTTTGCTGCACGCCGGAAACTCCGGTCAAGGATCTCGTCGGCGGTCGGCACCGTCGGCATCTTTTCGAATTCCACAAATCGCTCCCTATATATTTATGGACTACCATATGGTTTATCGTTATGGACTTGTCTTTGATCCAGCGCGATATCCTCATCACCCTAATTACCCTCTACCACCAGCACTCGCACTCCATCAAAGGTGAAGAGATTGCCGACAAGATCCACCGGAACGCGGGGACCGTGCGCAACCAGATGCAGGCCTTAAAGTCCATCGGCCTTGTTGACGGTGTCCCGGGCCCCAAGGGTGGATATATCCCCACTGCGCTTGCTTACAATGAGCTGAACCTGAACATCAAGGGGAGCGAATACGATGTCCCGATCAGCAGGGATGGGGAGGTGGTGAAAGGAGCGACCGTGCAGGAGATCGATTTCACCACGCTCTGCCATCCTGACATCTGCCATGCGGTCATCAGGCTCTTTGGCAGCACCCGGCTCTTTGAGATTGGAGACAAGATTACCATCGGGCCAACACCTGTTAACAAGCTCCTGATACGCGGCGAAGTGTTTGGAAAAGATGAGGTGAAACAGTCCCTCCTCATCGCAACCACTGAGATTATCTCGCTCCCAAAGCAACCCATCCGTGAGTACATGACAAGCCCGCTCATCAGCCTGCGGAGCCTCGATTCACTATGGGATGCCCTTGTCCTCTTCAACCACCGGCATATCCATGGTGCACCCGTCATCCAGGACAATATTCTGCAGGGCATTATCACTATGAGCGATATTGCCTCGGCTGTCGAGAACAACCTCCCTCTCTCTACGCCGGTCTCTGAAGTGATGACGGACAATGTGGAGGAGATGGAGTCTGACGTGAAGCTCTTCGAGGTTATCAACCGGTTCAAGGAGATGCAGATCGGCCGGCTTATCGTTGTCGAAAAGGGCAGACCGGTCGGGATCCTCACGCAATCGGATGTTATCCGGGTATTCCCCTCGCTGTAAAAAACAAATACCTTTAGATATCTGCGGCCAAAAGGTATGGGAGGAATCAAGTTCACATGACCGAGTTATCCCAGGCTGCTGTCGAACGCATCATCAAGAAAGGTGGTGCCGAACGAGTCAGTGCCGATGCCACAGAGACCCTCGCAGAACTGATGGAAGAATACGGGACATTCCTCGCAAGAGAAGCCAAGAAGATGTCCGATCATGCCGGCAGGAAGACCCTGCGGGGAGCGGATATCAGAATGGCAGCGGAAATGTTCAAATAACGCTTCTCCCTTTCTGTTTTTTCAAAAAACACTCAAATTTTCCCGCCAATTTCAGAACAGTTTAAATATTTATACATCGTCAATTTTTTTATGACTCGTGTATTTGCCCGCAGCCTATCGAGAAAGAAGATCATGAGCAATGATGGCAAGCTTATCGGGACGTTAAAGAACATCCGGGTGGACTTCGATTCCGGTCAGATCATTGGCATGCTTATTCACCCGGACCAGACCTTTGACACGGCCAGCTATGAAATGGAAGATGACAAGATCTTAAAAATCCCGTTCGAGGCTGTAAAGGATATCAAGGACTATATTGTTGTTGACCGTTACCTTGCGCGGAAATAAGGAAAATATTTTTCAATCGCTTCCACAAAACCATCACCATACTCTTTTCCGGTCACATACTGTGCAATATTCCTGAGATCCGGATGACCGTTTGCGAGCGTTACGGCAATACCGGCGCATTTGAGCATCTGGAGATCGTTGAGCGAGTCCCCGACAGCAAGAAAATCACCGGGGGCAAGTTCCATCTTTGGAGCGAGCAGTTCAAGGGCGGTTCCTTTGTTGATGCCGGGAGACTGGATATGGATGGCATACCCGGTATCGATAACCTGTACCGGGTGTCCCTTGAGGATCTCGCGAACTTCATCAACGGAGACCGTCCGGGCAAATGCCAGATCCGCATACCGGTAATCGGGACTGTAGAGCTCCAGTTCGGTATCTTTCGCCCGGAAATGGTTCTGCACGGTGGTGAGTGCGGTGCGGCAGGCTGCCTGGTCGCCGTTGATGGTGAGTGAGCTGCCAAACCCGATGCGGAAAACTCCGCCATTCTCGGCTATGAACGTTCCGTTCGTGCCGATCATCCGCGAGAGCCCGTCCATGAAGCAGGCGGTATTCCCGCTTGCCAGTACTACGTCGATTCCCGAATCTATAAGGGAACGGATTGCCAGGATTGATCCGGTATCAATCCTGCGGTCCGGGCCGGTGATCGTCCCGTCAATATCCGTGAGGAGCGCTTTTAACACGATTTGAGACCAGCCTCTTCAACAATGAACGGTGCTTCGCCTTCGGGCAGGTTGGGGCTGTCCACGAGACGTGCAATGCGCTTGCCGCCTTTACTCTTCCGGAGGTAAAGCCGGAATGTTGCGGTGTGGCCGACGATGTTACCGCCGATTGGTTTGGTCGGGTCACCGAAGAAGACGGCCGGGTTGGACATGACCTGGTTGGTGACCAGCCCCACCGCGTTGTGCTCGTCAATGAGTTTGAAGAGCTCGTGCATATGCCGGTTGAGTTTCTGCTGACGGGCGGCAAGGGTTCCCCGGCCGGCATATTCTGCACGGAAATGAGCGGTTAAGGAATCGATGATGAAGAGCTTGACCGGCTTGTCA
>CAZMCL010000233.1:0-3475 GCA_964564375.1 uncultured Methanoregula sp.
CAGCACCGGCAGGTCTTGGCATGCTCTCGGTGAGCAGCCGGGCCTTTGAGCGGATGACGAAGAACCCGCCATTCTACCTCGATCTTGCCGCGTACAGGAAGAGCGCGGGCGGAAAACCCATGGAGACCCCCTACACTCCCGCTGTCCCGCTCTTCCTTGCCCTGCGCGAGGCCTGCCTCATCATCGAGGAGGAAGGTCTTTCGTCACGGATCGCCCGGCACCGGAGGATGTCGGGAGCGGTGCAGGCTGCAGTAAAGGAATGGGGTCTTACCCTCTTCCCGAAGATCGACAACCTCCACGGCTACTCGTCCACGGTGACCGCAATCGAGTACCCTGCAGGAGTCAAAGACGACGAGATGAGGGGCACGATCAAGAAGATGGGCATCGTGATTGCCGGCGGCCAGGACCACGTCAAGGGAAAGATCTTCCGCATTGGCAGCATGGGTGCTGTCAGCGCCCCTGAGATCCTTGCAACCCTCGCCTCAACCCAGCACGCGCTGAAGAAGTGCGGCTACACGCCAAAGGGCGACGGTGTCGGGGCAGCCGCTGAGGTGCTTGGATGAGAGTGGGCGTTGCAGACACTACCTTCTCACGCGTCAACATGGGAGCCATCGCTGTCGATGAGCTCAAAAAACACGCCACGGTGGCAATCGAGCGCACAACGGTGCCGGGGATAAAAGATCTTCCGGTCGCCTGCAAGAAACTGATCGAGGAACGCCGGTGCGATATCGTCATGGCGCTGGGCATGCCCGGCGGAAAGGACAAGGATAAGATGTGCGCCCACGAGGCATCGCAGGGGCTCATCATGTGCCAGCTCATGACAAACAAGCACATCATCGAGGTCTTTGTCCACGAAGACGAGGCAAAAGATGACCGCGAGCTTGCCTGGCTCATGGAGCAGCGCACCCGCGAGCATGCCGTGAATGCGGTGAAGCTCATCCTCCACCCAAAGGACCTCGAACGCGAAGCGGGAACCGGGCAGCGGCAGGGATTTGCCGACGCCGGCCCAGCCCGCCGGTAGGATCAATCACAGGAATTATGACCTTATACACGAGATGATTTACTATGTGTGACACCAACCCGATAAAACTTGGATTCGTTGTTGCGGAGTTCAACCGCGACATCACCTACATGATGGAGATAGAAGGCCGCGAACATGCAGCATTCCTTGGGGCGGAAGTGACCGAGTGCCTGTACGTGCCCGGCGCGTACGACATGCCGCTTGCGATCAAGAAGATGCTGACCGGTGGAAAAGTTGACGCCGTTGTCACCATCGGCTGCGTCATCGAGGGCAACACCCAGCACGACGAGATCGTGGTGCAGCACGCTGCCCGGAAGATCATCGACCTTTCGCTCGAGTTCGGCAAGCCGGTCACCCTCGGCATCTCCGGGCCCGGCATGACCCGCCTTGAAGCCAACGAGCGGATTGACTATGCCAAGCGGGCCGTTGAATCCGCCATCAAGCTTGTCAAGCGATTGAAATGAGGTCCCTGTCGGAGAAGATTGCCGGCGTCTCCGAGTCGGCAACCATCGCCATCTCCAACAAGGCCAAACAGATGCAGCGGGAGGGGATCGATGTCATCAGCCTGTCGATTGGCGAGCCCGACTTCGCCACCCCGCAACACATCACGGACGCCTGCATCGATGCCCTGAGACGGGGCGAGACCCATTACGCCCCGAGCAACGGCATTCCCGAGCTGACCGGCGCAATAGCGGAGAAGATCACGCGGGAGAACAACTTCCCCTGCACTCCCCAGCAGGTCATTGTCGCCTGCGGGGCAAAGGACGCCATCTACGAGGCGATGGAGGCCGTCCTGAACCCCGGCGATGAGACGGTCATACTCACCCCGGCCTGGGTCAGTTACGAGCCCTGCGTCCAGATCGCCGGTGGGAAGTCAGTCTTCCACGAAATTAACTCAAAGACCTTCCAGCTTGACGACACCCTTCTTGAACGGGTCAATAAGAAGACCAAGATGATCGTGGTCAACACCCCGTCAAATCCCACGGGGGCTGTTTTTGATGAAAAGTCCATGAAACTCGTAGCCGATCTCTGTATGGACCACGACATCTACGCAATGTCCGACGAGATCTACGAGAAGATGATCTATGGCAGGGAACACATCTCGCTTGCCGCAATCGGCGACATGGCGCAGCGGACGATTACCATCAACGGCTTCTCGAAGGCGTATGCCATGACCGGCTGGCGGCTCGGGTACGCGGTAGCTCCCATCGAGATCATCCGCGAGATGTCCAAGGTGCAGCAGCACTCGATCAGCCAGGCAACCACCTTCGCGATGTGGGGCGGGGTTGCGGCACTCAGGGGCGACCAGTCCTGCGTCGAGGAGATGAGGATGGAGTTCGACAAGCGGCGGAAGTACGTCATAGGCGAACTGAACGCGATGGGCTACGAGACGGCACCGGCTGATGGGGCGTTCTACGCGTTCGTGAAGGTTGCCGGCGACGATATGGAAGTTGCGTCACGGTGGCTCGAGAAGGGCCATGTTGCCGCGACACCGGGCAGTGCGTTCTATGCCCCGGGATGGATCCGGCTGTCATACGCGACGTCGATGGAGCGGCTGAGGGAAGCGATGGAGAGGATTAAGAGGGTTGGGTAAGAAAGGCCCATCATTTTTGTTCCATCATCTCCCGCTATTTTTTTTGGAAATTCATCATGGAACCCCACCACCAAACCCTTCTTGTCCGGTGTTCCGCCATTGTCATCCTCATCGGTATGCTCTTTCTCGGGTACACCTGGACACAGGTTCCTGTTAACGTCCATACCATACAACCCGACCCGGCATACCAGAACAGCCCCCCCGAGATGATCTCCCACACGTTCCCGTTCAAAAACGGGAATGTCACAATAACGGTCCCGGTCAGCCGGGCAGTGTACGAGGGAGCAAAGAAGACAGATAAACAGGTACGAATCAAAAAAGACGTCCCTTTGGTAACATGGGGGGCGGCAAGTGCGAGAAGTATGATCGATGACCCGGCGCAGGAAGAGCTCTACAACAGCCTCCTGGGAGAATTCCGGAAGATCCGGGCAGAACAGAACCTCACCGATGATGAGTATGCCGAACTGCTGGCGGCGTATGTCCAGTCTTTTGATTATCATGTTATTGATGACAATCCCGCCAAGTTCCCGGTGGAAATGGTGTACGATCGCAAGGGGGATTGCGATGACAAGAGTTACCTTCTCGCCGGTCTCCTTTCCCGGGAAGGGTACAAGGTTGCCGTTATCTTTTTCGAGCAGAAACATCACGTAGTTGTCGGGATTGGGGCCGATGACAACCTGTATCTTGATACCGGCTATGCCTATCTTGACATCATGGATTATACCTTCGTCGGCGTCCCTGTTAACCGGATCCGTGGCGCAAAAGATGCGTATCTCGATCCTCTGGTGATCCCAATCGGCGGCGGGACGAAGATCTATCACAGCGGCTGGCAGACCCGGTATATCCAGGAGATGGCTGCA
>CAZMCL010000234.1:0-3470 GCA_964564375.1 uncultured Methanoregula sp.
TACGAGATTATGCGGCAGCTCTGGTGGATGACGCCGGGAATCGCGCCGGATCCTGATGTACAGGTAGCCCACGAAGTCCCCCTGGCAGTTCCTGAAGCGGGCATATCCGATGCAAAGTCATGGGAGGAGATCGGGGCAGAGTTCCGCGTGATGCTCTATGATCTTCTCCACCGCTTCCGGCAGGAGATCAGAAAGAAGTAGATACGTTCACCAGTCCAGATTCTTTTTTTTACAACTGCCTCCCCCGCGGCTCATCAGGACTGTAAGATGCTGCCAGGCGAATGCCGTAGTGTTTTTTAAAACCCCCGCTCTTGAACAACCCCTCTGTCTCCCCTGACATGCACACCTCGCCTCCTCTTCGCATGCATGGTAATCCTTCGGAAGGACGGTCGAGCTCGGTACATGTCTTCACCGTATCCATATGACGCTGCCATACGGGAGGACATGCGTATTGGATTTAATTAAGGCTGTCATAGTACGACATGCAGCAACGGGGGCACGGTGCCCGACAGGAGGAAAAAGAAGAAAGATGTGAAATCAGAACCGGGGTTTCCGGTGCTTGGGCAGGCAGTCACTGCAATAAACCGGCCTTCCTTCAGTTGGCTTGAAGGGGACTTCGCACTCTTTACCACAGTCTGAGCAGACTGTCTTTGTCATTTCTCTGGGTCCGAAATTTCTCGGGCCGCCAAAACTTTTCCTTTCCATTGTATTACTCTTGCAGTGGTGATCTGCAATTATTCAATTACCGGTTGGGTATGTATGCAGCTGTATTATAATGGGACTTTTTTATGTTACACCCTGAATTTCATCATGGGATAATTTCGCAGCCATTGAACTTCTCATGGGCAAAGTCACTGATGGAAATAACGCCCCTGCCGATAAGTGTTCTGACCCGGGGAAGCGCTTCGTGGAGGGCATCATGCAGGTTCTCAACTGTGTTGCAGACAAGCCGCCTCTCCTCCCTGCCCCATGGCTGCGTGATGTTGGAGTACAGGCACCGCCCCCCGCAGAAAGCACGGATTTGACAAGCGGTGCACTCGCCGGCGATCGGGACCTCTGCAAGTTCAAGCGGGTGCGAGGTGGAGATATGCCCCACATAGTACTGCGACATCCCAATCATGATGGGGCAGGGGCCGATATTCCCGTCCGTCATGATACTGTAGTTGGCATATCCGGACCCGCAGCGGAGCCGGCTGGATTTTCCTCTCAGTAGATCTTCCATCGGGTCAAGGAACGGATACCACCGCAGAACCTTCCCGGACGCTTCCATGTAGTCCACCCAGTATTGGACCAGCGTCCGTATCCCGGGATTATAACTGCCGGTTGTCCACTTCCCGAATTGGCGAAGGTGATAGTCCCCGGCGTAGTTGGCATCGATCTGCCAGTGGATTGATGAGTAGGAGTAATCCGGGTTCGAGGCAAGATACCTGACGGCATCTACAATATCTGTATCTTCCGTGATGGTCATACGGGCGATGAGTTCACCGGTATAGCCATTCGCCCGGATCTTCCGGACATTCTTCATAACCCTGTCGTACACACCTGCTCCGCGATGGGTATCGGTCAGCTCCCTTCTCCCGTCAATGGAAACGAGGATGGTACAGAACCGGTTGGTGATATCAGGAGGTAGCTGGTTCAGAAGGAGCCCGTTGGTCTGGATCATGAACCGCTGCACCGGCGATTCCCTCACGATTTGTTCGATCAGGTCTGATCGCAACAGCGGCTCGCCGCCATAGAACGTGAGGGTCGCAGCAGGATCCTTTTTTAAGAATTCATAAAGGAAGTTTAAGTCGTAATCAAGATCCACCGGAAGATTCGTGTCAATGATCTGGGCGCGCTCCCCCTCGCTCTCTTTCAGGTCCTCAAAAGCCTTGCCCCGGCAGTACTTGCAGGAGAGGTTGCAGGTGTCGGTCAGAACGAGATGGAAATACATGCAAACGTCCGGTAATGGTGGGTTCTTTAAAGCGATAAATGCCCCGCCGGGTATATCCGGGGCCATGTGTGATGAATGGTCATGAACCCCCGCGCCTCCGTCGCAACCTTTATCCACTCGTCCGGGAACTCTCTCTTATGCCTGACAGGCCGTACTTCAACCCGGAAATTGAAACGATGGAACGGAGCGACCTCGACTCCCTCATCGATGAGCGGGTCCGTTATACGGTCCAGTACGCTGCAGACCACTCCCCGTTTTATCGCCACTGGTTCGAGAAGCACCGGATTAATCCAAAAGAGATCCGTGTCCACGAGGACCTGCAGGCCCTCCCCCTTATTGCCGGGAAGACCATACGGGAGCACCAACCCCCCATGACGCCGGAATTCGAGTTCCTCTCAACAGATTGGTCTGAGGTCTTCTCGATCCAGGAAACGAGTGGGACAAGCGGCACCCCCAAGGGGTTTTTCCTCACGTGGGATGACTGGAAGCGGTACGCGGAGAAATATGCCCGGAGTTTTGTGTCGCAGGGTTTTTCAAAAAAAGACCGGATCGTGGTCTGCGCCTCGTACGGTATGAATGTCGGTGCTAACACGATGACGATTGCTGCGAAGAGGATCGGCATGGGTATCATTCCCATGGGCAAGTGTTCCTTTGATTCCCGGATCCTGAAGAACTACCGACCAACCGCAATCGTGGGCAGCATCTTCAAACTGCTCCGACTCGTGCGGAGGCTGAGGGCAGAAGGGGTGAAACCTGATGATATTGCGATCGACAAGCTGGTGGCGGGCGGCGAGAGTTTTGCCGAGGAGTCCCGGAAGTACCTTGCGGAGCAATGGGGTTGCCCGGTCTTCAACACGTATGGAAGTACTGAAGGTACAATGTGCGGGGAATGTACGCTACTGAACGGGCTCCATGTTCCTGAAGATATCGTACACCTGGATGTGTACGATCCCCAGCTTGAATCATTTGTTCCCGATGGCGAGTGCGGGCGTGCGGTTCTTACGACCCTCCTGCCGGTTGGCGGGAAGAGCGGGATGCTTCTTTTAAATTACGACACCGAGGATACTACGGTTGTACAGTCCCGGGACCAATGCGGGTGCGGCAGGACTCACATGCGGATCTACAATCCGCAGCGGGAGGCGGAGACTGCTTGGATCTTTGCCAATGCTATGAATCGTGTCGACATTGAAGCGGCGGTTTTCCAGCCGGAGAACATGGCGTATCTCACCGGCGAGTATGAAGCGTTCATCTATGATGGTGAAGCGCAGAACGAGGTAGTTCTGCGGATCAGTGTAGAATGCCTTGACCCTGAACGGTGCGACAAGAAGCTGGTAGAAGATACTATTGTCAGTCGCTTCCTGAAATACAAACCCGGGCTCGCCCATGAGTACCACGAAGATAACCTGAAGATCCTGCTCAACTTCACCGGTTCTGGGGGGCTTGAGCTTTTCCGGCTCAAGGGGCGCCCTAAACGGCTCATCGACCGCCGGGGGCTCCTCTGAACAGATCCCAATGAGTGTGAACGCCCTGCTTATAT
>CAZMCL010000235.1:0-3461 GCA_964564375.1 uncultured Methanoregula sp.
GGGCTCCACCAGGGACTCGGGCTCATCCCGGGATCGGTTCGCAGGTTCACCCGTACACCGGGATTGAAGATCCCGCACATGGGCTGGAACTCGCTTGATGTCACGAACCCGGACCACCCGCTCTTTTCAGGTTTCGGCGCGGAGGATTACGTGTACTTCGTCCACTCGTATTACACGGAGACGACACCGGAGTTCACCCTGACTTCCACGCACTATATCAGCCCCTTCGCCTCTTCGGTTGCAAACGGCACCACCTGTGGTGTCCAGTTCCACCCGGAGAAGAGTGGTGCTGTCGGCCTGCGACTCTTAAAAAACTTCATCGGCATGTGCTGAAGAGGAGCATGCCCCGGCCATTTTTCCCGCACTTAAAGGAAACATTTTATTACCGCCATGCGATTTTGTTGTTATGAAACGGATCCTTCTGCTCGCACTCTGCATCATGTGCATTGCGGGTACTGCCTCGGCATACCAGCTCTACCTCAACTGTCCATCCGATAAGACATCGACTGACAAGCCCAGTGAGATCCAGGTGGGTATCCCCCTGAAATGCTCTGTTGACAGCAACTTCCCGGCCGGCACGACCTTTAACCTTGCTTTTTACCAGTCGCATTACACGGCGACCCTTATCAGCAAGCAGCCGGTGACCATCCAGGAGAGCAAGAATACCCAGTACAAACTCTTCGATACCCAGGGCCTCCCCGGGGGTACCTACAAGGTCGAGGTTGAATTCATCGGCGCTGATGAACCCCGCATCAGCTCGGATTCCGTGACCCTGCAAATGGTGACGCTTCTTGACCGGAGTGGCGAGATCGAGATCACATCGCCCATGACCCAGAACCTGGCAGATGCGCTACGGATCGAGGGATCGATTGCAAAACTCGGGACAGGCGGGGTGCAGATCGAGGTCCACGGCCCTGATGGCAGGATCTTTGGCCCTCAGTACATCCCCACCACCAATAACATCCGGGACAGTTCAGGAACGTTTACTAAAAAAGTGGTTATGACAAGCGCCGGGTCCTATGAGGTGGACTTCAGCGACACCAAGGGCTATATCGGTAAGGTGATCTATACGGTCGTTGCCCCGGCAACTGATACGCCGACCGCAGTCCCGACTACTACTGCCCAGGTTATCGCGACAACACTGATCCCGACCACGGCTCCGACCCCGTGGCCTACCGCGACCCAGTCGCCCCTCTCCCCGCTGATGGTCCTGTGTGCTGCCGGCCTTGCCGGAGTGCTTGCGGTGCTGGTGCGCAGGGGATAATACATAATTCTTTTTTTAACCAGGTCATCACAGTCCTTTCTTCAGATAGTCTTGGTGATAATGAAAATATTCTTTCCAATGAGGCGCCTATTTTCCCTGTCCCGTGACGGTAATCGCATCAATCAGAAAGCTCCCCCCGAGGATCAACTTTCGTTTCTCTGGACAAACCGGCATGAACGGAAGTTCACGATGTATCCGAAAAGTGTTACTTCCTCTTCCACAGCCACGCTTCATAGCACAGCAGAACGAGGATAACCAATAGCCCGCCAAGGAAGAACGCGAGAGCGATATCGGGTGTTGCTGCAGGACCTGCGGTATCCAGCGCGGCGCCATACGCCGCTTTTGTTGCCATGACCCCGGCTTCCTGGACCTCGCGGTCGGCAACGGTCGGAGCCGACAGGGGCAGAGGAGCAAAATTCTCCGCAGCCCCGGTCGTTGCGAACATGCCGGAAAAAAGCGGCCCGAACGCCGCAATACCGATGGTGGCCACAAGGACAATCGCAAACAGCGAGGCATACTTCAGGATCAGCGACCGTACCGGGGACTGGCGCGGGGCCACGATCAGGAGCTGGTTGGTCAGCGAGTAGAGTTTCACCTCGCGTCCCTTGACGCTGTATTTCGTCTCGGCAATCCCGATTAAGCCTGCTTCGAGCAGGTTATCGAGATGGTATTTCACCGTATTCATGGGCTGGCCGAGATGTTCGGCGATATCCGTGAGGCTGGCCGGCCCCTCACCCAGTTGCTGGAGGATGTCGTTTGCGGTCTGGCTGGACATGGCCCGGGCTATCTTCTGCGCCCGTTCATCGCCCGGTTCCAGGACAAGGATATTTTCAGCCATTGATCGATGAGATGATCCGTTCTTTTCCAACATTCAGGGCAAGGTCCAGCTGGCTTGCATCCGGCCCGCCACCCTGCGCAAGCGTTGGTTTTCCACCACCCTTGCCTCCGAGCAGGCCGCAGACCTGTCCGATGATCTCACCGGCATTCACCCGCGGGTCGCCCGAAGCGAGAACCACCCGGACCGATTCGCCGGATCCGGCCAGCAGGGCAACCCCGCCCTTTTCGGCAACACTGCCGGCTATTGCGGAGAGGTCCTTTGCCGGGAGGTCGATGCGCCGGACAATGACCGGGATCCCGCCGATGGGTTCGGTCTCGATTGTCTGCAGTTCCAGTTCAACGAGTTTTTGGCTCATGCGTTCAATATCTTTGCGCTGGTCTTTCCACTCGGAGAAGAAACGCTCGACCGTTGCCGGCAGGTTCTCTTGCTGGACGGAGAGCGTATCTGCGGATGCAGTCACGATTCCCTCAAGGTGCTGCATGTAGTAGATCGCAGCAATGCCCGCCGCAAATTCGATCCTCTCGATGCCGTCCTGGATGTGCTCGACCCGGATAATCTTGAGGATCCCGACCTCGCCCGTGCTCCGGCAGTGGGTGCCGGCGCAGGCCTCGATGTCGCCTGCGACTTTTACCACGCGGATATCCTTGCCGGGCGGTACGCCCCCCTGGTAGAGTGAGAAGCCATACTTCTGCTCGGCTTTGCCCCGGTCCTCAACCCCGATCTCTACTGCCTGGTTGGCCATGATCATCCGGTTGGCGGCAATCTCGATCCGGTGGAGTTCGTCCGGTGTTATGTGCTTGAAGTGGCGGATATCAATGCGGGAGCTCTCGTGCCCCTTCTGGGCGCCGGCCTGGTGGATGTGCGCCCCCAGCACTTCCTTTGCGGCATGGAGGAGGACGTGGGTTGCGGTGTGGTGGCGCATGAGCGACCAGCGCCGCTCCTCGTCCACCATCCCCTTCACCCGGTCGCCACGGCTGAGCATGCCACCGCTGACATGGTGGAAGACGACCTCCCCCACCTTGACAACCTCGTCCACCCGCACCATGCTGTCGGAGGAGACGAGCGTCCCGGTATCGGCCGGCTGCCCGCCACCCTCGGGATAGAAGAGGGTCTGGTCGAGCACCACGTAGTTGTCGAAGAAGTCGAGCACGACCGCCTCGAACTCGATGGCGGATGGCTGTTCATAGTAGAGTTTCCTGGTTGGCGGGAGGCCCTGCACCCGGTCAGCGTATTTTGCGGTCTTGTCCTCAACGACCGTCTCTTTCTTGGACTCGGAGTGCTGGTCGGCAACAATCGAGTAGAAGTTGTCCGGCAGGTCAACGACCGCACCTTCCTTTGCGGCAAGGTCCTTTACCATCG
>CAZMCL010000236.1:0-3432 GCA_964564375.1 uncultured Methanoregula sp.
TGCCCATGGTGGTGAGCGTCCAGTCACCGGCAAGGTTGGCAGGAATGGGTGGGGCTGTCACGACCGGTGGGGTATCTGCTGCAGGAGCAGGAGTCGCGACCGGAGTTGGCTGCGCGGCGGGTTGCTGGCTTGTACAGCCTGAAATCATGACGGCAACCACGAGAAGGACCAGAAGGGACAGGTAAATACGCTTCATACCGCTGAATACGAGCCGTTCATATTTAAATGATCATAATTTTTCGTCTTCGTGATCGACCGGCTCCCGTTCACGATACGAACGGACCTGCTTCCAGGCCCGGTGATAGCGTGTATTCCGTTTGTCCTCCTCAATCCCCTGTCACTGTGCAGACGATCGTCCGCTCCCGCCCGGCATTTACATCAAGTTCGAGCAGTACGATCTGCTGCCATGTCCCGCACATCAGGTCGCCACCTGAAATGGGAATGGTGAGGGACGGGCCGACAAGGGCTGCCCTGACATGGGACCTGCCGTTGCCGTCACCCCAGCGGGAATCGTGGGCATAGGGGATATCATCCGGTGCCAGCACCGAGAGCGATCGTTTCAGGTCGCCAAGAACCCCGCTCTCGTACTCGATCGTCGTGAGCGCTGCGGTCGAGTGCCGGACAAAGAGGTGGACGATCCCCTCGCTGACTCCGCTCTCACGGACTGCCGCTCTTACGTCATGCGTGATGTCGATGATGTCACCCTCGGCCTGTGATCTTGCTGAAATTATTTTCCGGAACATGCACTTCACATCAGGGAGATTGGGGGAGAGTGTGATAAAGGATGCGGGACGGATTGGTTCAGGTATGTCTGTCATCAAAAGCCTGTTTTTCAGGGTATGGTGACGGGAAGTTTATGCAGGAGCAGATGGACTTTGGTATCGATGATGTTAACTGTATAGTCGCCTGAAGGAAGGAATGTTCCCGGCGCGGGGGGAAGGTCGGAATACCCGTAACTGCCGGCATCCGGGTAAATATACAGGTACTGCCCGGGGCCCCAGGCGGCAGTGTGCATGGGAGTAGCATTATGGACGGCGACCGGTGAACCTGATGGTGGCGTAATCATGATGGCGACCTCGGAACTGCCTGCGGCCTGTGATGTGCCGTTCAGGTTGACCAGATCGCCCTGCTTGTGGTAGAGGACGATAATCTGGGTTGTGGGGCTGGTATCCTGCGAAGATGCCGTAACTGCAATGAACGCGGACTTCTGGAGCATCGCAGTGAGCACGCCGGTCAGGGCTCCGATGATGAGAAGGGCTATGAGGACGACGAGGAATGCAATCAGGATCTGGGCGATGGTTTCCGATAATGCGCCTTCGTGTTGAGCCATGGATATTTCGTGCCTTTCTTGAAATTTGGCGGCAAACGTACAAAAACATATGCCTTCAAACGAAGGGTTGGAAGCAGATGTTCCAGGATCATACGACAATATTCCGCGAACCCGAAAAAACCCGGGTCTTTTCTCAGGCATGCCCGATAACGGTATTGGCCCGTGCGGATGAAGGATCCCCTCAGGCGCATTCCGCATAAGAGCCGGATTACCGCTCTTACCATGCAGGCAAAATGATGAGGCCCGGGTAACGAAGAATTCTAAAAAAAAGAGGGATGATTATCAGGAATCGTTCTGCTCAACACCGGCATCTGCATCGGTTTCGCTGTCATTTCCATTCCCGGTAACCATCTCCTCCGAGAAACAGGCGATACCAACGATCTTATCCTTCTCGTCAAGGCGCATGACCCGGACACCCTTGGTGCCGCGGCCGATGACCCGGATCTCATTAACCGGTGTGCGGATGACGACACCAGATGCGGTCATGGCGATGATCTCGTCCGTGTCGGAAACAGCCCTTGATTCGATGATCACCGCATCGCGTTCGAGCTGCATGTTGCGGACGCCCATGGTTCCCCTCCCGTGGCCCCGGAACTCGTCGAAATCGGTCCGTTTCCCGAAGCCAACATCCGAAATTGTCAACAGGTGGTCCTTCTCAACGAGCGTGAGCGCGACAATTGAGTCCTCGCCCCGCAGCTTCATGCCCCGAACGCCCTGTGCGTTCCTGCCCACGGTCCGTACTGTCTCCTCGTTGAACCTGAGGCTCTGGCCGAACCGGGTGGTGAGGACGATCTCGCTCTCACCGTTTGTTAAAATAACATCCACGAGCTGGTCGTTCTCCCGGAGCTTGATGGCGTTGGTGCCAGTCGAGCGGGGGTTGGAGAAGTCTTTGAGTCTGATCTTGATGGCCTGCCCGAACTTTGTCGCGAACAGGAGGTTCTGGTCCTCCCGGAACTCGCGGATCGGGATAACGGTTGTCACGATCTCTTCTTTTAAGTTGAGGAGGTTGACGATCGGTTTGCCCTTGGCTATCCGGGAGCTCTCGGGGATCTGGTACACCTTGAGCCAGTACACCCGCCCGAGGTTCGTGAAGCAGAGGAGATAGTCCTTCATACCGGCCACAAAGACCGATTCGACAAAGTCCTCCTCTTTGGTCGTCATACCCGTAATACCGTGGCCGCCCCGGCGCTGCTTGCGGTAGGTGTCGAGGTCGATCCGCTTGATATAATTGGCTGTGGTGATCGAAACAAGGACGGTCTTGTCCTCGATGAGGTCCTCGGAAGAGAGGTCGCTTGTGTCAAGCGCGATCTGGGTCCTGCGGGGGTTGCCGAATTTTGTGGCAACCTCTTTTGTCTCACGCCGGATCTCGTCCTTGATGTTGGCCTCGCTGGAAAGGATGGTCTCGAGTCGGGTGATCTCTGCTTCAAGTCCTTTCTTATCGTCGGTTATCTTCTGCTGTTCGAGCGCTGCGAGACGGCGCAGCTGCATCTGGAGGATCGCATTGGCCTGCGGTTCGTCGAGTCCGAACCCGGCAATCAGGGCCAGCCGGGCATTGTCGACGGTATCGGAAGCCCGGATAGCCTTGATGATCGCGTCGATCTTCGAGAGCGCAATGAGCAGTCCGTTTAAGATGTGAACCTTGTCCTGCGCCTTTTTAAGGTCGAACTCGGACCTGCGCCGGATCACCTCGATCCGGTGCTGGACGAAGTGGCCGAGAAGCCCGTGCAGGTTAAGGATCTTTGGCTGACCGTCCACGATGGCAAGGTTCGAGACCGAGAAGCCGCTCTCGAGTGCCGTATTCTTGTACAGGTTATTCAGGATGACCGGCGACATCGTGCCCTTGCGGAGCTCGAAGACGACCCTGATGCCGTCCTTGTCGGACTCGTCCCGGATATCGGAAATGCCATCGATCTTCTTGTCCTTGACCATCTCGGCAATGCCGGTGATCCAATGCGCCTTGTTCACCTGGTACGGGAGTTCGGTGACAATGATCCGGTCGCCCCGGTTCCCGCCTTCGGACTCCTCAATGTTCGCAACACCGCGGACAACGACCCGGCCCTGCCCGGTGGCATAGTAATTCTTCACCCCTTCGATACCCATGA
>CAZMCL010000237.1:0-3415 GCA_964564375.1 uncultured Methanoregula sp.
GAAACGCCGGGTCGGCTATGGTGCTGCAATCGATCTCCTTTATCCGCTGGAGGGGTTCTTCGGTGATCTTTGTCGTTACGAGCAGCGTCCCGTCCGGTTGTGCAATAAGCCCCACCGGATCATTTTTCCTGATGTGTTGTTCGCCCGCCCAGTCTTTAGGAAGCGTCACCACAAACGATGCACCCCCGGTCACCTGCACTCTTCGAATTTCCATAGTTACTTTCCGAATTCAATAGCAGAATGTCTTGTATTGAATTCTCTATAGTCTATTTTTGTTCTATTGTAATATATAGTTTATGGCGAAAAACAGTATACCTGCTCACAGGAAAGGGATGATGGAACACCATGAGTACAACAAGGAATTCCATCCTGATTGTTGCTGTCAGCCTTGTCGCGGTCATCATGCTCGCGCTGGCTGCCGGCTGTACCGGAAACGAGACCGGGTCCCCGGCCACCGCACCGGCAACGGCCATAATCCCCCCGACAGTTGCAGCGTCTGATGCACCGGCAACTCCTTTGGCACCGGTGAATACCGCGGCCCCGGCCTCAACCGGCCAGCGACAGACCATCAGGATCAGCGGTTCGACCACGGTCCTGCCCATCGTCCAGAAGGCTGCCGATGAGTACATGGCCACGCACCCGTACGCTGACATCCAGGTATCTGGTGGCGGGTCCGGTGTCGGCATCCAGGCAATCGGGGCAAAGACCGTAGATATCGGTATGTCCTCACGCGAAGTAAAAGCAGCCGAGATGGCAAAGTACCCAACCTTCCAGGTGACGCCGGTTGCCATTGATGGTATTGCGGTTGTTGTCAACCCGGCCAACGAGATCGATTACATCACGCTCGACCAGATACGGGACATCTACCTTGGCAGGATCACCAAGTGGAGCGAGATTAACGGGGCCAGTGTACCCGGCACCAACAACCAGATTGTCATCATCGGCCGCGACAGCGCATCCGGTACCCGCTCTTACTTTGACGAGGTGCTTCTTGACAAGAAAACACCAACGGCAAAGATGCTTGAGAAGAATTCCAACGGCGCGGTCCTCCAGACCATATCCCAGACCCCCGGCTCCATCGGGTATATCTCCATCGGTTTCGTCAGCAGGGATGTCAGGGCACTTCCCATCTGGTACAATGCCCAGAATATCGTTGCCCCAAGCCTTGACAACGTGAAGACCCGGACATACCCGGTCTCCCGCGAGCTCTACGTGATCACCAACGGCCAGCCCACCGGTCTTGCCGGCGACTTCATCGCTTACATCCTCAGCCCCGATGGCCAGAAGATCGTGGCCGATGAAGGCTACGTCACGGTCGGCTGAAGCATGTTGTTCCGAAGAACAGCACATTTTTTTTCGGAGGCAAAGAACCATGAAACCGGGAAAATTACTGAATGGTGCTTATGTGACCTCCGAAGGCACTGCCCGGATCTCTGTTCTTAAAGAACAGTCCATCAAAACCCTCTTCTTCTGCACAGCATTTACTGCCGTCATCGTAGTTTTATTCATCCTCCTCTTCCTCTTACGGGACGCATGGCCGGTCTTTGCAGAGGTCGGCTTACTTAATTTCCTCCTGGGCCCTGACTGGGCCCCGACCGCGATGGAGCCGCTCTACGGGATCTTCCCGCTCATTGCCGGAACCCTCCTTGTCACCATCGGGGCCATGGTCTTTTCCGTCCCGCTTTCCATTGGCTGTGCAATCTACATCGCTGAGCTCGCATCCCCCAGGACCAAAAAGATCCTCAAGCCGGCCGTAGAGCTGCTGGCCGGGATCCCTTCCGTGGTTTACGGGTTCTTCGGGCTCATTGTCCTGACCAGTTTTATCCGCGTAAACTTCGATATCCCAACGGGCGAGACCTGGCTGGCGGCTTCGCTGCTGCTCGGGACCATGGCACTGCCTACAATCATCAGTGTCTCAGAGGATGCCATCAGCTCGGTACCTCATGAGTACAAGGAAGGATCGCTTGCAATCGGGGCTACCCGGTGGCAGACCATCAGCCGGGTGCTGGTGCCGGCAGCCCTCTCGGGCATTGCAGCCGCGGTTATCCTTGGTATCGGCCGGGTGGTCGGCGAGACCATGGCCGTCCTGATGGTGGCCGGCAACGCAGCCATCATCCCCGAACCGATCTGGAATATCCTTTCGCCTTTAAGGACCCTGACCGCAACGCTCGGGATTGAGATGGGCGAGGTTGCGGTCGGAAGTGAGCACTACAGCGCCCTGTTCGGCATCGCAGTCGTCCTGCTCGTCATCACGCTCATCATCAACATCTCCGCGGTCGCAATCCTGCGCCACATAAAGGAGGGGCGGTCAGGTGGTCCCGCAGGGAAACTGCGTGTGTCTTCGGCAACAAGGGAATCTCTCACCGTGGCAGCAAAGATAATCGGCCTTGTGCTCGTACTGGTTTTCCTGTTCGCAGCCACCCCCGGGTGGTTTGCAGCGCTCGTCCTCATCACGCTAGGTGCGTGGTATCTCGGAAGGGACCGGATTGGTGAGAAGCATATCCAGACCATCGCCTTCTTCCTGATCGGTTCGGCAGCATTCATCGTCCTTGCCATCCTGGTCATCATCCTGCAGGACATTGTCATCAACGGCCTGCCGGCACTGTCATGGGAGTTCCTCACCCAGCCACCGAAGGACCTTGGCCGGGCCGGGGGAATTTTCCCTGCCATTATTGGCACGCTCTGTCTTGTCATGGGAGCGATCGCCATCGCGCTGCCGCTCGGCGTCGGGGCGGCCATTTATCTCGTGGAATACACGAGGGAGGGGCGGATCACCCGGCTCATACGGACCGGTGTTGACCTGCTCAACGGTACGCCTTCGATCGTTTTTGGCCTCTTCGGGTTCGCCTTCATCGTGCTCTATCTCAATGTCGGCGTCTCGCTGCTGGCCGGGCAGGTCACGCTGGCCCTTATGGTGCTGCCGACCGTTATCCGCACCACCGAAGAGTCCTTGAAAAATGTCCCGCAGTCCCTGCGGGAAGGCAGCCTCGCACTGGGTGCAACCCGGTGGCAGACCATCAGCCGGGTCGTCCTCCCCCCGGCAGTGCCGGGAATTGTAACCGGCGCGATCCTCTCCATCGGGAGGGCCGCAGGTGAGACGGCCCCGATCATGTTCACGGCCGTGGTCTTCTCGTCACGGTTCCTGCCGGGCTCAGTCTTCCAGCCGGTCATGGCGCTGCCCTACCATCTCTTCATCCTTGCAACCAATGTGCCCGGCTCGTCCACCAACAAGTACGGGACCGCGCTCGTCTTACTCCTGCTCGTTATCGGGTTCTACTCGGTAGCGATTATCATACGAACACATTTCCAGAACAAGGCACGGGGATAAACAATGTCTGATGCTGCAATTATCACTACAAATAATGTAAACCTCTGGTATCACGAGAAGCATGCCCTCGAATCGGTCTCGATAAAA
>CAZMCL010000238.1:0-3409 GCA_964564375.1 uncultured Methanoregula sp.
GAACTGAAGAGCCGGTATATCGCAGTCGAGAGCGAGCACTCTGCGATGGCAGCCTGCATCGGTGCCGGCATCACCGGTGCCCGGACGTTCACCGCAACGAGCTCCCACGGGCTCCTCTACATGCACGAGATGACCAACTGGGCGGCAGGTGCAAGGCTTCCCATTGTCATGGCAAATGTCAACCGTTCACTCGCGCCGGGCTGGAACATCTGGGCGGAGCACACCGATGCCCTTCAGGAACGCGACACCGGCTGGCTCCAGGTGTATGTGAGCACGGTCCAGGAAGCCTACGACGCAACCCTGATGGCATTCCGGATTGCGGAACATCATGATGTGCTCCTGCCAGTGATGGTGAACCTCGACGGATTCCTCCTCTCCCATATCATGCAGCCGCTCGACACGGTCGAGCCGGGTGATTTCATTCCGCCCATCAGCCTGCCTTATGCGATTGACACCAAGAACCCGGCCGGTTACGGGGGACTCACCGGCCCTGACCAGCAGTTTAAGTTCCGTTGGGAGATCGAGCGCTCAATGCGGGATTCCGTGAAGGTGATCGAGGAGACCGAGAAAGAGTTTGCAAAACGTTTCGGTCGTACGTACGGGTTCACCGAGGACTACCAGTGCGAGGACGCAGACGTCATTGTGGTTGCCATGGGCACGCTCGGAAAAGAGGCGGAAGTGGCCATCAACCTGCTGAGGAAGGAAGGGATCAAAGCCGGCTCCATGCGCCTGCGCTGGCTCCGCCCGTTCCCGAAATTGGACCTTGAAGGAAAACAGGTCGTGGTCATCGACCGCGACTACTCCTTTGGCCGCGGAGGCATCCTTGCAACCGAGATTGTTGCCCAGACAAAGGAGGAGGTCTTCAGTGTCATCGCCGGCATCGGAGGGCAGGAAGTAACGTACGAGGACGTGGCGGACTTTGTCCGAAAACGTCGTATAGGAACCGAGTTCTGGTTCGGGGTGAACAACAATGTTTGAGATCCGCATCCATTCCCGGGGGGGCCAGGGTGGCGTCACTGCGGCCCGGCTTCTTGCCCTTGCTGCAATCCATGATGGGAAATACGCCACGGCCGCCCCATTCTACGGGGCAGAACGCCGCGGAGCTCCCATCGTCTCATTTGTCCGGATCGATGACAACCCGATCAAGATTTACAGCCAGATCAAAAAACCGGATATGATTGTCGTCCTCGATGCAAGTGTCATGGACGTCGTTGATGTATTACAGGGTCTTAAAACCGGCGGGAAGATTCTCATCAACAGCCAGCAGAAGAAGGAGTTCTCAGGATTCTCGTCCTCCAATGTTGACCTGACCGGCATCGCCCTGAAAGAAAAACTCGTGGTCTCGGGTAGCCCGATCCTGAACACGCCGGTCATCGGCGCTCTTGCAAAGATGGGGGTAGTCTCGGTCGATTCAGCTAAGATGGCAATTAAGGAGATGTTTGGCGATGAGCGGAATGTCAAAGTTGCGGAAGCAGCCTATAAGGAGATGAACGCATGAGCAGTACCCAGAAACGTGAACGCCTCGCGATAAGCAGACCCATAGAAGGGGCTACCGGCAAGACCGGAACATGGCGGGTCTTCCGGCCCGTTGTGGACAAAGAGAAATGCAATGCGTGCGGGCTCTGTGCAACCTACTGCCCGGACGCCGCCATCAACGAAGACCTTGAGATCGATTTAACCTACTGCAAGGGCTGCGGGATCTGCGCCAACGAGTGCCCGAAGAAAGCCATTGAAATGGTACGGGAAGAGAAGTAACAACGAATGCGATAAACAGTCCCCTCTTTCCGGTTCGAATTTAAAAAATTACCGGAACACCTTTTTTTATCCTGTTTCGGGGCCGATAAAAAAAGGTTTAACAGATAAACCCTCAACGAAGGATATGCGAACGGATGAGACCGGGCGCGCCCTGAAGCAACTGGCTGCCGATAAGGTACGATTCGTCCGACTCCAGTTCACGGACATCCAGGGACAACTCAAGAGTGTCTCGCTCCCCATATCCCGGTGCAAGAAAGCATTCCGCGAGGGAATCTGGTTTGACGGCTCATCCATTGAGGGATTTGCACGGATCGAGGAGTCGGATATGCTCCTTGTGCCAGACCTGACCACGTACTGCATCATCCCATGGAGCCACGGGCATGCCCGCGAAGCACGGTTCATCTGCGATGTGAGAGAATATTCCGGAAACGCTTTTGCGGGGGATCCTCGATCAGTACTTAAAAGAACACTTGAACAAGCCCGGGGCACAGGATTTGACTTTTTCACCGGGCCGGAGATGGAGTTCTGGCTCTTTAAGACATCCAGGGAAAAGCCCGGGGCACAGTTTCATGACAGTGGCGGCTATTTCGATCTCTGTCCGGCCGACAGCGGCGAGGACGTACGGAGGGATATCGTGCTTACCCTGTCCAACATGGGATATACCATCGAAGCATCCCACCATGAAGTAGCCCAAAGCCAGCACGAGATCTCCTTCCGGTACGGCCCGGCGCTTGTCACAGCCGACCGTATCACGACATTCAAGTATGTTGCCCGCACCATTGCCCTGCAGTACGGGCTCATTGCATCGTTCATCGCAAAGCGCAAGGCCGGTATCAACGGCAATGCCATGCATGTTCACGCTTCGCTGTACAAAGGGGGGAAGAATGCATTCTTTGATCCAAACGAGCCCCGCGAGATCTCGGATACTGCCAAAAAGTTCATCGGAGGCCTGCTCGCCCATGCCAAAGCCCTGTGCCGGATCGCCAACCCCACCATCAACTCCTACAAGCGGCTCACGCCCGGCTACGAGGCTCCCAGTACGGTCTCGTGGAGTACGGCAAACCGATCCGCGCTGGTTCGCATTCCTGCAGCACGGGGTAACGGGACCCGGATAGAGCTCCGGAACCCGGATGCCATGTGCAACCCGTACCTGCTCCTCGCCGGGATCCTGGCTGCCGGCATGGACGGGATCCGGAGGGGGACAGAGCCCCCCGAATACACGGAAGGCAACGTGTGTGGTCTTTTATCGTCCCATTCAAACCGGGTACCTCCGGACATGCTTCCCGGCGACCTCCAGACTGCCCACGAATGCCTCCTTGCCGACCGTCTGCTCTGTGATACTCTCGGCACACACATCGTGGACGGACTAACCCGGATTGCGGAGATGGAGTGCGAGGCGTTCCGGACCGCGGTTCATCCGTGGGAACTCCGCCAGTATTTCCAGGCGGCCTGACCCTGCGCATCCCGGAAGTGCCCCGCAGCCCATCCACCTTTTGCGGAACCTGCCGGATACATTCCGTTTACTTTTTGAGCCCCCAGTGCTAATTGCCCAATACCGAAAAGGTGCAAATCATGAACCGACAATTTTTTGGTGATACCCGGGATTTGTTCAAGTACGATCTCGTCCGGCATACCATGAAGGCGCTCCCCCTCT